>JALRLA010000263.1 GCA_023254645.1 Bacteroidia bacterium | reverse complement strand
TGATTTCGGGGCTTTTTTTATGTCCATTGCCCTCCGCCCGTATATTTGGGCTGTGTTTTTTTTCATCAGTAAATTATTGGCATTTGGACTCAAGCCCTTGTTTTGGGTAGGTATATTGATGGTGTTGGCGGTGACTCCGCGGTTCAAGCACCTTCAACGAAAGCTACTTTTTGGGGCGATAGGTGTTTTTTTTATTTGTGGAAATTCCATTTTGGTCAATGAATGGGCGTTGATATGGGAAGGTGACCCCATTGACTGGCCGAATAAAAGAATCAAAATGGCAGTTGTTTTAGGAGGATATTCTGAATTCGATCATGATCGAAATCAAATTACTTTAAATAAATCTGCAGAGCGGTATACGGCTGGTTTAGAGGCTTTGTCTTCACGGAAAGTAGAAAAATTGATCCTTAGTGGGGGAGCTGCTGAACTCATCAAAAAGCCCTATTTCGAGAGTTTTTACATCAGAAAATTGATGGGCAACTTTGGGCTTGATACTTCTGCAATTTTCTTTGAATGTACATCACGAAATACTTACGAGAACGGGGTTCAAACCAAGGAAATATTGGATAGTTTAGATTTTGACGAGCCATTGCTACTAGTGACAAGTGCGTATCACATGCCTCGAGCAAGGGCTATTTTTAATAAATTGGGAATAGCTGTTATTCCACATCCTGTGCAGTTTATTGGAAACCGCAGTAGAGATTTTGACTTGCTTGCTTGGGTTATTCCCAATGGTGAATCATTTGCCGATTTCGAAACTCTTTTGAGAGAGTTTATAGGTATAACTGTCTACAGAATAACAGGTAAACTATAGTGTCAATCTGTTGTATTGATTTAGAGAGATTGCAGGGCTTTTTGTAATAGTTGATTGGTGATTTTGGGATCTGCCTTGCCACCGCTTCGCTTCATGACCTCTCCGACAAACAATCCCATTAAACCCGTTTTCCCGCTCTGGTAGGCCTGTACCTTATCAGGGAATTGCGCCAATACATCTTTTACAATGCCCTCAATTTCTGAGCTATCGGTGTTGGTGGCTAGGTTCAAGGATTCAACGAGTCCGCGTGCCGATGCCTTGGGGTTCTTCAATAATGCAGGGAATAGCTTCTGAGAGGCTATGCTGTGGCTGATGATTCCTTCGTCAACCAGCGCAATCAATTCGGCTAAACTTTCGGCGGGCAGAGGGAAATCTTCCATGCCCAAAGCCTGCTCATTCAAGTACCCTCGAACAGGAACCGTCACCCAGTTGGCAACGGCTTTGTAATTGTTCTGCTGACGGCATACCGCTTCAAAGTAGAAAGCGCTGTGTTTGTCGTCAATCAAAACAGAAGCATCGTATTCGCTCAATCCGTAATCGTTGGTGAATCGTTTAAAAAGTGCCCCTGGCAATTCAGGCATTTCCTGCCGAATGCGCTCTACTTCTGACTGTGTCATCAAAACCGGTGGCAAGTCAGGTTCAGGGAAGTAGCGGTAATCGTTGTTCGACTCTTTTTTGCGCATGGAGAAAGTGCTTCCGTTCAATCCATTGAAACCACGGGTTTCTTGAATGATGGCTTGGCCGGATAGTATGCATTCCTTTTGGCGCTCAATTTCGAAATCAATGGCTCGTTTCACATTGGAAATGGAGTTCATGTTCTTGACCTCCACTTTGGTACCGAATTCTTTTTGCCCCTTAGGTCGAATGGATATGTTGGCATCGCAGCGCAAGCTTCCTTCTTCCATGTTGCCATCGCAGATGTCCAAATAACGCACCAAGCGACGTATTTCGGTTACAAAGGCATAGGCTTCCTCTCCTGTGCGTATGTCAGGTTCAGAGACGACTTCGATCAAAGGGGTTCCGGCGCGGTTGTAGTCGACCAGGGTATCGTACAAATCCTGATCGTGCATGCTCTTGCCGGTATCTTCTTCCATGTGAATGCGAATCAAACGCACTTGCTTGGGCTCGCCGTCTTTGGGCTTAATGGGTACATGACCACCTACGCAGAGGGGAGTGTCGAATTGCGTGATTTGATACCCTTTGGGCAAATCAGCGTAGAAGTAGTTTTTTCTAGCGTAGCGATTGACTTCTGTAATGGAGCAATCGAGTGCCAAGCCCATTTTTACGGCCTTCTCAATGGCCTGGATGTTGTGCTTGGGCAAGGTACCAGGGTGCCCCAGGCTAATGGGACTCACCTGGGTGTTGGGCATAGCACCGTACTCGGTGCTATCACTCGAAAATGCTTTGCTGCGGGTTTGCAGCTGAATGTGGATTTCCAGTCCTATGACGGCTTCAAATTCCATAATGGGGGATTGCCATCTTGATTCAATCAGGATGTTGTTGCAAAGGTCAGTTCTATCCTTCATTGTGGCAAGTATTATTGACTCGCGATTGACTACTTTTGCAGCGGCAGTCTGTTCTATCGACTGGTTTTCGAACCAGTAGGAAAGTCCGGGCAACACAGGGCACCGTGCTTCCTAACGGGAAGGGGTGTAGCGAGCAATTGCTGCATCACAGAAAGTGTCACAGAAACAAACCGCCTCTTCGGAGGTAAGGGTGAAACAGCGGGGTAAGAGCCCACTCGTGTTGTGGTGACACAACATTGGGATAAACCTCACGGGTTGAAAGACCAAATAAACCCAGGCCAAAAGCGGCCCGCTTCGTGGCTTCGGCCAGTCTGGGAGGGTAGGTCGATGGAGCGCAATTGCGAAATTGTGCCTAGATGAATGATAGAAACTCAATTAGTTGAGTACAGAACCCGGCTTATAGGGCTGCCATTTTTAAAAAATTTTGTTAAGGGGCTTGAAAAAGCTGCTTAACATGGTGTAAATTTGCACCCACGTTCGACAAAAATAGGACGTGAAAAAGCGAGAATAGCTCAGTTGGTAGAGCACAACCTTGCCAAGGTTGGGGTCGCGAGTTCGAGTCTCGTTTCTCGCTCCAAACGAGCAAAAGCCCCGGAAACGGGGCTTTTCTTTTTTATCGTTTCCTATCCGAGAACGATGCCTTGGATTGAGGGCAAAAGAAAAGCCCCGTTTCCGGGGCTCTCCATGAAGATCTTATTGAGGGAAAATTAACGACGACGCTTCGTCTTCTTGTCAATTCCAGAAGAGGGAAGACCATTGTATTTCTTCTTGCTGTTACCCACTGGAGCACCAACACGAATCATAGCACAACGGAAGCCCAAGCTCATGGTTGACTGATTCTCGTCCAAGAAACGGCGGGTACCAGGTGAAGCCCAGTAAACTCGATCGTTCCAAGCACCGCCTTTGAATACGCGAGCTTTGTTGTTGATCAAAGACGTAATTCCGTATTCGTAGGTCATTTCCCCACTGTTGTAGCTTTCCTCGTCTTTGAAGCCGATGTTGTCAGACTCTTTGTAGTTGCGACGCTCAGCGTTTTCAGCTTTGGTTACATCGCGGAAAATCAAACGACCCAAAGAATCTTTCTGTTCGATGTATCCATATTGGTCCAACACGACTGTTTGGTACTTGTTTCCACGGAAAGGCATGAAATCGTTCATATCTTCCAAAGAAAGGGGACGGTAAACATCCATTACCCATTCTGAAACGTTGCCACTCATGTTGTACAAACCGTATTCATTGGGCCAGTAAGAAAAAACAGGGGTAGTTACATCACCCGCGTCGTTCAATTGACCACCGGCAATACCCATATAATCACCCTTGCCTCGCATTACGTTCATGCGAATCTTACCGCGATCTTTCTCGTTGCCATCTTTGATGCGAATGGTGTAATCAGTCCAAGAGTAGATTTTTTTCTGGTTGATATTGTCAAATTCGGTTTCGCCGATGTTGGCTTGAGCGGCATATTCCCACTCAGATTCTGTAGGTAGGCGATAGTCGGGCAACAAAATGCCGTCTTCCAACAATACCTGGTAACGCTTGCCGTCTTTCTTCTTTTTCTTACTGTAGTCGCGCAAAGGTTTCTTGCCTTTATTCAAGAAGGAATATTGACCAGCCAAGTAGGCGCGCAAGTTGAAGTTGTTGTCATCTTGAGCATCGCTAACGATGTCGTATTTGACGATCCCTTCTCGGTCCAAAATCATTTCGTTTACACGGTCTGTACGCCATGCCGCAAACTCTGTTGCTTGACGCCAGTTTACCCCAACAACGGGGTAGTCTTTGTAGGCAGGGTGGCGGAAATAGTAATCAACGAAAGGCTCGTTGAAACTCAATTTTTGACGCCAACACAGGGTATCAGGCAAGGCACGCTGGTACACTTCAGGGTAAGAAACGAAAGTCTTAGCCAACCAGTACACGTATTCACGGTACAAATGGTTGCTCACCTCAGTTTCATCCATGTAAAAGGAGTGAACGGTAACGGTGCGTTCAACGTTGTTGTTATCATAAGCCAAATCAGCCTCAGTGCTACCCATATTGAAGGCACCGCCCTCGATGAGTACCAATCCGGGACCAGTTTCTTGGCCTTTGTACTTCGGGTTGGCAAAACCACCCCATTTGGGATTGTTGAAGGCTTGGCCAGTTGAACGGCTAACATCCTTCGAACCGCAAGAAGCCAATAATAAGGCAGCTCCTGCAGCGATGAACCAAGTATTTCTCATGGTGATATTCATGACATTCAGTGAATGTTTATAACGTGTGAATTTGGAAATTATTGCAAAAGTAGGTGAAAATTAAAATTCAGGACAGTGCAAAGGCTTGAAAGGTTTGCGTCCGGGAGGAATACACCAATCCAAAGTGGCACTTACTTCATGGCTTGAAGGGATGGCGCTTCGTCCGTCACTCACAGTGAAGTCATAACTGTATCCAAATTTGAATTTGTCTTTTCTGAATCCAACCAACATCATGATGGCATCTGAGTTGCCATAGTTGCCGAAAGTCTGACGGAACCACAAACCAGTAACCAAGGGACCTTTGTTGGCATAGAAGCCCAAATTCAACTGAGTGAAGTTGCGCTGCATCATAAACAAAGCGTTAGGAGAGAAGGTGTTGGTCTCGTAGCGGTTTTGGCTCAAAGGAATAACGGCTCCTGTGTGAACGGTGTAACGACGGGGCAAAACCTCATCAGGATTCTGGTAGAATGACCAATTGGGTTCAGTGATGTTGTGAGCGGCAGCTCCAAAGTAAAATTTGCTAGTGTACATGATCCATCCGGCGTTGAAGTTGGGATAGGTCACGCTGTTGCTAGGCTGCTGTTCTCCAGTGGGCAATACGAATCCTTGTGTAGGGAGAATCATGTCGGCAAATTTCAAACGATTGAAATCAAGACTCTTCATGACGACTCCACCTTGAAGACCGAAACGCATGAACAAACGGCCGTGGTTCAAGGGCAACAAATAACTGTAAACCCCACTGACAGCTGTTGATGTCAACAAACCTGAACCGGCGATGTCATGAAATACCATAGCACCCAATCCACCACCGATGGATGGAACGTGCTGGTCCCACGAAAACATCAAGGAACGGAAAGTGCCGGGAAGGCTAGGCCATTGGTTGCGATAGTTCAAAGCAACACGGCCAGCAGCCATACCCATGCCACATACAGCCGAACCTGCCAAAGCAGGGTTGGTGTATACCGGTGCGGCATAGAATTGCGTGAGCTCGGGATCTTGGGCTTGCACTCGGGCCGCCGAGAAACTCAAAACGCTCAATAAAGCAATGCGTACAATGGTTTTCATACCTAAGAATTTCAAAACTACGAATAAAAACGCGTCTCAATCAAAAATATTTCCTCTGCCAGGGGTATAACTGACCTGAATGCGACACACAAATGACCTCTTGAAGAGTCGGCCTTCGCTTTCTTTGTGTATTTTTGGAGTATGTCAATTCGGTCCTTATCGCTTTTTATGGCGGTCTTTGCCATTTCGGCCCAGAGCCTTCTAGCGCAAGGTGTTTTCGCCAGCAGCGGTGAGTGGTTTGGCATAAAAGTCCAGGGGACTCAAACTTATCAAATAACCTATAAAGATTTGAAAGATTGGGGCATGGACATGAACTCCGATCCACGAAATTTTCATGTGTTCGGGTACATGGGTCCGGAGTTGGCCTCTCGCAACGACGGGGCCTTAACCATTGATCCACCCGAATTGAGCATCGGTGTAGTCGGTGAGTCAGATGGGAAATGGGATCCAGGTGATTATGTTGAGTTTTTTGTACTCGGCCCCAAGGGTCACACCTTGAATAATCAGCAAAGTACGGTGCCTTACACGCGTTTTTACGATGCCAATCTCCATTTTGTGGTAGGCCACAACAGCGAGCGCGGTCATCGCATATTGACCCAATCGGCTTGGGTGGGTTCCGAGCCTATGAGTCAATGGTTTCATTGGGCTTCTGAATATGTTTGGCACGATTCGGATCGGGTCAATCCGACAGCGATGGGCAGAACCTGGTTAGGGGAGAAGTTGGGGAATGAAACCCTGAGTCGATCTTGGAAAGAGAGTGTAGGATCGCGCTGTGATTCGGCGACCATGAGATTGACGCTGGCCCCAGCTTTGGTTGATCAAGGCGGATCCGTGAAGATTCAAATCAACGATACTCAGCAAACTTTGACTTTGAGGCCCATTTCCAATGGGTTCGAGGCGCATTATTTGCTGTCCAAGTCATACCTTGTTCCCTTGAAATCGGGTCAATTGGACTTGAGCCTTGACTTGAATCGTCCCAATACGCAGTCCAGCCTTTATTTGGAGTCTTATTCCATTGAACTGTTCGGAGAAGCCCTTACCCCTGATCAAAACACGCTTTTGTTCAACGAAGGTTTGGCTCAGTATCCGTCGAACACCACCCGCGGATGGCGCCTTGTAGACAACCTGCAAACCACACCGCTACCCAGATATTGGAATGTAACTAACCCATACCAGCCTTTCAATTTGCAAAACCCACAGGTGTCCAAAAATGGAAAGGCATGGAAAGAATTGAGGTTTTTCCCTGGCGAGGAAGCGGGCATGTTATGGGTGTCTTACCCCAACCAGCTGTCCAAACCGGTATTTACAGGTCGTTTCACCGTGAACAATGTAACCGGTGAATTCGCGGCTGATATGATCATTTTGACTCATCCCGATTTTGTCGAAGCTGCGTCAAAGTTGGCCCTGCACCGCATTCAGACACAAGGATATTCGGTCAAAGTGGTCTTGCTAGATGATATATATAAGGAGTTCGGAGCCGGTCAGCCTGATTTGATGCACGTGCGCAATTACGCCCGATTGGAACTCTCCAAGGCCGAGGCCCAAAACGTCGATTTTCGCTTCCTGTTGATCATGGGATCGGCCTCGTACGATATGCAAGATCGCGTGAGTCAGAACACGAACTTCGTGCCCATTTATCACGCGAATACCAACAACAAAGCCGCTGCTTTTTGCTTGGATGATTTTATTGCCTACACCGATTCGGGCCAAGGAGATCCGGAAAAGGGCATCAGCCGAATGGCTTTTGCGGTGGGTAGAATTCCCTGTCGTACGGCCGATGATGCCAAAGCCGTGGTCGATAAGTTGATTCGCTACGACGACAAAAAGAGTTTGGGCGATTGGCGCAGCCAAATCACGTTCGTTTGCGACGACATGGACGAATACT
>JALRLA010000198.1 GCA_023254645.1 Bacteroidia bacterium | reverse complement strand
TCCAAGTGGTTGGTAGGCTCGTCCAATAGAAGCAAATCGGGCGACATCAACAGCAGCTTGGCCAGCATGGCCCGCATGCGCCATCCGCCGGAGAAGAGGTGCAAGGGTTTACTCAATTCAGCCGTGGGAAAGCCCAATCCTTCAAGTAACTTGTCGGCTTGCGCCTGCCAATCGTAGCCGCCTTTGGCCCCGAATTCGTCTTGCAAATCAGCCAGGCGTTGCAGCAATCGCTCGCTGTGATCGGTCTCGATCTTGACCAAGATCTCATTGATTTCCTGGTCAATTTTCATCAAATCGTCTCGGCCACCCAAGACCACATCACGAACCGAGGCCTCGTAATGCGTGCTCAGCAAATCCTGGTTCAAAAACCCAATGCTCAGGGAATTGGACTTGCTCAAAGAGCCCTCGCGCAATTCAAAATCACCGGCCACCAGGCGGAGCAGCGTAGACTTGCCCGTTCCGTTCAAACCGACCAATCCGATTTTTTCACCGGGCTTGATGTGCCAATTGGCATTTCGGTACAAATACCGACCCGCAAATTCAAAGGAAAAGTCGACCAGGGCTAACACGGCCGCAAAGGTAGGTCAGGACCGGGTCCAGACCATCACAAAGTCATTCATTTCGTAACCATCGCCGATCGAAAAGTCACCTACAGATTCAATGCGAAAGCCCAACTTGAAGTAGAAATTGATGGGCTTGAAATTCCCTCGATTGACCTGCAAACGGATCGCATGAGCCTCAGACTCTGCCTCTATCAAGGCCTGGAATGCCGCGGCCCCTACTCCTTTATTCTGTTGCGCCGGATGCAAATAAAACTTGTGAATGAAGTGAGAATCGGGCGCCAAAAAGTGTTTTCCCGGGCTGCTGATGGCCACAAACCCGACCCGTTCGTTTTCCAAAGTAATGAAGTAAAAGCGCTGGCCCTCGCGCATTTGCTGCAACAAGGACGCGTCGTTGTAAAAGCGAGCCAACATGTAATCGACCTGCTCCTGACCAATGATCGCCGGGTAATGGGCCTGCCAAGAGGCCTCAGCCAAACGGAAAATTTCGGATATATCGGCTTCGGTAGCGAGATTCAATTGCAATTTCACGCTTCGAAATTCCCACTTTTGTATGGCAATACCCCTATGTCTGAGCATTTGCTTCATAGCATTCAATTGAGCACCGGTCTGGAAATCGGGACCAACAAGGAAAAAACCTTGCATGCCCAGCTAAATTTTTCGCTGAATTCAGGCGAAATCATGCTGCTGGTAGGGCGTAATGGTGTAGGGAAATCGGTACTCTTGAGAACCCTAGCCGGCATGCAAGCCCCATTGGTGGGCTCGGTAGAGATTCAAGGGCAAGCCATCGGCATGCTCAGCGAATCGCAACGTGCCGCCTGCGTCAGTATGGTTTTGGCCACCCCTCCCCAAGATTTGCGCTTGAGCGTTTTGGAAGTGGTGATGAGCGGGCGCTTTCGATTTGCTTCCAATATCAAGGGCTACCACAGAGAAGACGAAAGCATCGCTCGAAACTGGTTGAAAAAAATGGGGCTCGAAGATTGGTCTGATCGCCTATTTCTGAGCCTGAGTGACGGAGAGAAACAAAAGGTGATGCTGGCCCGCTGCTGGGCACAAGACACTCCCCTTCTCTTGCTCGACGAACCTTTGGCTTTCTTGGATTACCCCAGCCGCAAGGAATTCCTGGAACTATTAAGCAGTCTGTGCCGAGAACACGGAAAAGCCGCGATTTACTCCAGCCATGATTTATCCTTGTCCTTGCAACATTGCAGCAGTGTATTGCACTTGAAGCGGCAGGGACATGCCTATTATTCAGACCCTTCTGAGTTATCAGGAGACCAGTGGATGTTGGATTGACATGGCCCGCAAACCGTTTGCTTTCAAACAATTTACCGTCGCCCAAGAAACCGTTACCTTGGCGGTAACTACCGATGCCTGCCTATTTGGGGCCTCCATTGAATTGGGCTCAGCCGCCACAGTATTGGATTTGGGAACCGGCACCGGCCTTTTGCTGCTGATGCTGGCCCAACGCTACCCCCAACTTCAGGGATTTGGCCTGGAACTCGACGCGGCCACAGCTATCCAGGCGGCGGCTAACGCCGCCTCCAGTCCCTTCAATGAACGCCTACACATCGCCCAAGGAGACTGGAACGAATCCGGATGGAAGGCCATCGACCAGCCTATAAACGAAATCAGCCGGATTACGCAGCAGGCCCAATCCCAAGTCGACGGCCACGACATTGATGCACTATCCAACCAAACCCATGCTTGGCCTCTGAAGTTCGATGCCATCGTCTGCAACCCCCCCTTTTTCGAAGGACAACAGGAAAGCCAAGACGACTTGAAACGAAGCGCTCGGCACCAGTCATTGGGCAGTTTGTTCAAGTTGCTCCACCGCGCGGCTGAACTACTAGAACCCGGTGGCATCTTTCACCTCTTGCTTCCTCCAGGCTCATGCCCAACCGACTGGGGCCCCTGGCACATAGACAGTCAGCAAGCCATTGCCGCCCATCCCGGCAAAGCGCCGCATTTGCTACATCTTTCCATGCGCTTAGAACCTTCAACTTGCCAAGAAAGAGAGACTCTAACTACGTACAAGAAGCCAGGTAGCTATAGCCAACAGGCCATTGAGCTCTTGCGCGAATTTTACT
>JALRLA010000173.1 GCA_023254645.1 Bacteroidia bacterium | reverse complement strand
CCAAGAAGGTTCGGAATGGGCTTGGCCTTGGGATTGGTCAGCTCCTTTCGAGAGCAGCATATTGCCCATGGTGAGCAAAAGAAATCCCAGGAACACAAAGGAAAAGCGGTCGGGGTTGTACCAATCGCCCTGCCGAATGGCCCAGCTCATGGCCCAAGAGCTCAAGGCTCCAGGAATGCCGATGTGCAAGGATTCACGCCAGGCCCAGGTTCCCAACTTGTACTGTCGATAGATACCCGACAAACCCGAGGCAAAAACCAAGAAGATGCTATTCGCCAAGGTGTAGCGTACGATTTCATCGGGGGGCAAAGACTGGGCTCGGAACAAATAATCCAGAACCGGAATGAAGATCAAGCCTCCACCCACTCCCATAATGCCAGCTAGGAATCCTCCCAAACAGCCCAGCGCCAACAATTCGATCAAGGCGATTGCGCTCATGGAACCAGGAATCTTTGGTAGCGTTCGGGAGTAGTCACGATTGCACTCGACTCGGCTATTTCAGGATCTAAGGCAAGTGCGGTCGAGGAAAAAGGCGCGGCGGGCATGAGTCGTTTCAACAAATCCAGTTGGGCCTCTTGCACGATGGCTTTTTTGGAGGCATTCATGGCGGCCATGACTGCCCCGGTGTACTGTGATGCAGAGGGCCATTGACCTCCATACAATTTCCAGTTGGCCTCGTTCAAGCCAATCGATTGAAGGGCTTTTTCGGACTCGGCTTTGAAACGTTTGTACGCATTGGATTGGACGTAATCCAGCAGGGATGACCAAAGACGATCGGGGTCGCAATGTTGCAAGACGGCCAACGAATCGAAGCTAGCTGTTCGTGTTTCCGGACCCCAATAGCGGTTTTGTTCCTGGGTGGCCCAGTCAAACAACAAGTGTTGGTCTTGGAGTTTTTTCAGAATCTCAGAACCAGCCAAGGGGTCAAAGTAGGCATCGGGTTTGACACCACCCGCGTCATAAACGACTCGGCCGCTGCGGGTTTTGAACGATTGAATTTGATCGGCCTCCTTGGTCGTTGCCTCGCCATTAGCATCGCGGTGACCGTAGTCCAATTTTTGAATGCAACGACCTGAGGGAGTGTGGTATCGAGCCGTTGTGAGTTTCATTTGGGTGCGGTAAGGCAGATTGACATAGTTCTGCACCAGGCCTTTCCCAAAACTGTTTTGGCCGGCTATGACCGCTCGATCCAAATCTTGCAAGGCTCCACTGACTACTTCAGAAGCAGAGGCCGAATGGTCATCGATGAGTACTACAAGAGGGAGCGAAGGAGCGATGGCTTGACCCGGGCTTCTCCATTCTTTGGGTCCTTTGTAGTTGCGGCCTTTCAGGGTGACAACCACCACATCGGAACCTACGAAGTGCCCAACGATGGCTACGGCTTCGTTTAATAATCCGCCGCCATTGCCACGCAAATCGAGCAATAAGCCGTCTAGGTGGCCTTGGGCTTGAAGGGCCTTGAGTCGATCGCTTACCTCAGCCGCTGCTTTGGCGCCGAATTCATCGAGTTTGATGTAGGCCACGCGTGTGCTAGTTACCGAAGCGGGAACCAAACCGGAGTAGGAGCTGCTTTGGGTCTGAACAGCCGCACGAGACACTTGCTTGCTATAGGTTCGGCCTTCGCGATCGATGCTTAAGGTGAATTGGGAACCGGGGGCTCCGCGCAGGAAACCGCGCAGTTCTTCTGAACTGACGTTTTGCAGATCTATTTCCCCCAGTTTGAGCAACTTGTCGCCGCAGCGTATATCGGCGTTCCAAAAGGCATAGCCTGGAAACACTTCGCTGACCACATGGTAACCGTCTTCTCGGATTTGGGTGCGGCAACCCACGCCACCGTACTCGCCTTGTCGTTCCATTAGGGCCTCTTCGGCTTGGAACTCGGAAAAGAAATTGGTGTAGGGATCGAGCTTGGCCAACATGGCGTCAATGCCTGTTTTGATCAGTTGACCGCTGGGAATCTCATCGACGTATTGGTCACCCAGCTCTTTGAAGAGTTGGTTGAAAATTTCCAGGTTTTTGGCGTATTCGAACAGCGAGGAAGAGCTTTGCCAGCCCGTACTCAATACCAGGGCTAAAACGGGCAGAAATATGGCTTTCTTCAGGCGCATTCTTCGAAGATAGTCATCAATGGGCCTCGCTACTATTGAAGACGTAGGTGCATTCCCTCAGCGTATAAATTTCATAGACCGATTTCTTGCTCTTGTCGCCCTTTTTCATCAAGTATTCGCCAATGGAAGGGTAACACTTGAATGGGCCGATCATGTAGGATAGGGCTGTAGATGTTTTGAAATCGACATAGGCCGTATTTCCCGCCTCAATGCGCATGAGGATTGCTTCTTGGCCTTTCCCTTTGGCAAAGCCGATGAATGCCTTGGCTTGAGTTGAGTCTTTGACGACGATGCCCGCAAAACTTCGCAATGAATCTTCGGCCACGGTTCCTGGGTCATCGAAATAGATGCCAATGGCTGAATCGCGGTACATCATCAATTGGGTGCCCATGTCTTGGGCCAACTTGAACTTCTCACCGATTTCGTGGAAGGGACCTTGGTGTCGAAAACCCACGACCAAATGAGCCTCAGAATGACCTTCTTTCACTTTTATCGATTGAAAGCCGCCGCTGTAGGTGAATACTCCAAGAATCAATACCAGGATGATGCCAAGCGCAATGCCCAATTTTTTCATGTTCCACAAATTTAAGGCTTCTGCGAGGCTCTCGTGTTATCTTTGCGGCCTGCTTTCGCAGCCTCCGGGTAGCAAAGTCAGGTCCCGTAGTAGAATGGATACTACGTGAGTCTCCGGAACTCAAGATCCAGGTTCGATTCCTGGCGGGACCGCTGAGAGACTTTCGGATATTTTCGGATTCTTTCTAACTTCTTAGTTATCAACACTTCCAGTTTTCGGAAGTTTTCATAAGTGTTCGATTCCTACCTAAAATTGTTTCACTTATGTTTCACCTGCAGACAAGGGAAATCGTTCTGAATTTGCCTAAATTG
>JALRLA010000168.1 GCA_023254645.1 Bacteroidia bacterium | reverse complement strand
AAGGCGCCGCTGTAGAAGGGCAAACCAAAGCCGTTGACGAACATCTTGTCCAAGTTGGCCAAGAGCCAGGGAATTCCAGGGTAAAGGACCTTCATCACAAATCCCAAAGCCAAAGCGGCCGCACCCAGGGCATAGATGACTCCCTTTTGGGTCACTTTAAATTTCTTAAAGTAGTAGGCCAACGTAATGACAGGGATCACCAACAAGTTCAACATGTGCGTACCCAAGGCTAAACCAATCATATAGGCCATGAACACCAACCAGCGGTCGGTTGAAAGGGTATCTTCAGCTTCGTACCAGCGAATCACCGCCCAGAAGGTCAAACCCGTAAAGAAAGAGCTCAAGGCGTATACCTCGGCTTCAACGGCGCTGAACCAAAACGAATCCAAAAAGGTGTTGCTCAAGGCAGCCACCAAACCGGCAGAAAAAATCAACACATTGCGGTGCTGGGCGTCTTCTTTGACCAGTTTACCAGCAAAATAAGTGGTGATCCAGAAGGTAAACATGACCGTACCGGCTGAGGCTGTAGCCGAAAGCATGTTGATCCAGAATCCTACATTGACCACATCAGGGGCCAGCAACGAGAAGAGTCGACCCACCATCAAAAAGAAGGGAGCCCCTGGAGGGTGAACGACTTGCAACTTGTAAGCGGCTGATGCAAACTCACCGCAATCCCACAAACTAACTGATTCTTCCAAGGTCAAGGTGTAAACCACCAAGGCAATGGCAAAACTCAACCAGCCGAGTATGTTGTTCCAACGTTTAAACGTATTCATGTTCTATCAATTGAGAATGGCGAAAATAGGCATTCGCTGTGGCTTAGCCAACGGCAAAAGGGGTCTTGAACCCTTCGATTTGAGCAATTTGTCGATTCAGGCTTAGGCCGAAATCTTTTCGGCCGCCAATTTCAAGCGATCGACCACCTCAGCGGCACCCAAAAGAGCCAGCAATTCGAAGATGGGAGGACCCATCGCTTCTCCGCTCAGGGCTATGCGCATGGGCTGCATCAACTCACCGGTTTTCTTGCCCAATGCTTCGCAGGCTGCCCTGAAACAAGCTTCAAACCCTTCGGCATCAGAAGCCGATGCGGCGGCGAATGCCTCGGCCAATCCGAGCAATGAGGCATTGGTGTCCTCTTTCCATTTCTTGGCAATGGCCGCCTCGTCGTAAGAGGCAGGTCGACCATAGAAGAAGTGCGCTGCCGGAGCGATGTCTTTGGCGAATTGGAACTTCTCGCGAAGCAAGGCCAATACCTTCAAGGCATATTCGCGGTCAATATCGTTTCCGTATAATTCTTGGAACTGAGCCCAAACCACCTCCATCAATTGCTCGTCAGAGGTATTGGACAAGTATTGCTGGTTGAACCAATGGGCTTTGTTGACGTCAAACTTGGCACCGCTCTTGGAAACTTTTTCCAAGGAGAAGGCCTCGATCAATTCAGCCATGCTGAACAATTCACGGTTGTCAGAGGGGTGCCAGCCCAACAAGGCCAGCATGTTGGCGACAGCTTCGGGGAAGTAACCCGACTCTCTGTATCCGCTGGAGGTTTCACCCGACTTGGGATCAGTCCATTGAAGGGGGAAGACTGGAAAGCCCAAGCGATCTCCGTCGCGTTTGGACAATTTGCCGTTTCCTTCGGGCTTCAACAAGAGGGGCAAGTGGGCAAACTTGGGCATCACCTCTTCCCAGCCCAAGTAGCGGTACAACATCACGTGCAACGGGGCCGAGGGCAACCACTCTTCTCCGCGAATGACATGGCTAATGCCCATCAAATAATCGTCAACGACGTTGGCCAAATGGTAGGTAGGCATGCCATCGCTCTTGAGCAGAACTTTGTCATCCATGGTGGAAGAATTCACGACCACCCAACCGCGAATTTCATCGTGGAAACGCACCTCTTCTTTGCGGGGCAATTTGATGCGAATCACATAGGGATCACCGCTTTCCAAACGGGCTTTGACCTCGTCTTGACCCAAGGTCAAGGAGTTCTTCATGCCCATGCGGCTGACCGCGTCATAGGCCGGCTGCATTTTGCTAGCCTCCAAACGCTTGCGCATGGCATCCAAGTCTTCTTCAGTATCAAAGGCATAGTAAGCCAAGCCTTTTTCGATCAATGCTTCGGCGTACTGACGGTACATGGGCTTTCGCTCGCTTTGGCGATAAGGAGCATGAGGACCCCCATTTTCTGGCCCTTCGTCGATTTCGATTCCCACCCATTTCAGAGACTCCAAGATGTAGGCTTCGGCACCGGGGACATAGCGAGTCTGATCGGTGTCTTCGATGCGCAAAATCATGGTACCGCCCAACTGGCGAGCCAGCAGGTAGTTGTACAGGGCCGTACGCACGCCACCAATGTGCAAGGGCCCGGTGGGGCTAGGGGCAAAACGCACGCGAACAGGTCTAGAATCGCTCATACTCATCAGGTGCCGCAAAGGTAACCCATTTGGCCTTGCGATGCTTGATTTCCAAACCCTTCCCATATCACTCAAGCCGTATCTTTGTAGCATGAACCTCAAAGACCAGATCAACGAAGGAATCAAAGAGGCCATGAAGGCCAAACAGAGCGACCGTTTGCGCGCCTTGCGCGGCATCAAATCAGCCTTTATGTTGCAAGACACCGCCGAAGGGGGTGCTGAGGTGAGCGAAGCCGATCGAATGAAAGCCTTGCAAAAATTGGCCAAACAGCGCAAAGACAGTTTGGACATTTACGAGCAACAGGGCCGCGAAGATTTGGCCAAAGTAGAGCGTGAAGAATTGGCCGTCATCGAAGAGTTTTTGCCCGCTCAAATGGGTGAAGCCGAGGTTCGTGCAGCCGTTCAGGCCATCATCACCGAATCAGGAGCTTCGGGCATGAAAGACATGGGCAAGGTGATGCCTGTGGCCATGAGCCAACTGGGTGGTCAAGCCGACGGGAAATTGATTTCCGCCTTGGTGAAAGAATTGTTGGGTTAAACCGGCTACTCAAATCGGCTCATGGCGGCCTTTACAGCGCCCAAGCCAGGGCTACTGCCGCCTCCAGCTTTCCAGCTGCCAGCAATCGTTTGATGGTGTCTGCACTCGCAGGACCGTGTTCTTTCACCGCATTAGCGGAATCCTCTGCTGAAGGAACAGCCATGGCATGCGCCAATTGACCCACTTCATAAGCACTCAATTCGGTACTGTTTTTTACCGCTTCGGGCAGACCCGCATATCCCATAGGATTTTGCATGGGCTGAGCCAATTCAAACATGTGTTCGGCGCCCGTTCGGCTGTACCAGTGACCGCCCAAACGACCCACGGTGTGCAACGCGGTTTGATCAATGCGACCGTCTTCGGTCATGACAGCGTGGTTGACGTGTACGCGAAGCACCTGGCAAATGACCAAATTACCCGAGCCACCGCCCGTTCCCAACTCCTTGACTTCGATGACTTTGCACTCGTATTGCACCGGGCTTTCAGCCACACGAGCGGGTTTGACGACTTCAGAGGCCAGGGGCGTAAAACCGGCCATCTCAAACTCCGAAACCCCCTTGTCCCAGGGCGCAGCCGCCACGTTCATTTTCTGAACCATGCTTTCGGTGACAATGTTGATCACCACTTCAGGATGCGCCTTGGCGTTCAAATAACTGTGCTTGGGGCTGGCGTCGCGGCCGCTATTCGCAGGTGAAAAGATCAACACCGGCGGGTTGGCGCTAAACACATTGAAAAAACTGAAAGGTGCCAAATTCGCCCGGCCCTCGGCATCAACCGTTGAAGCAAAGCAAACGGGTCTTGGACCAATACCCCCCACCAACAATTGGTGCATTTGGGGAATGGCGAGTTCAGCGGGGTCGAAGGATTGATAGGCAGTCATGGTTTCGGAAGTACAAATATCGGAAACTTTGGCCCAGTGCTCCTTGGGGCCTTTAAACAGAGGCAAACCCAAAGGCCTCTGCAATTGTTTAATTTGCGCAACGCATGAACCATTTCGCTGAAATTCGCTCATCCCAACTGACCTTTTTCAGGGCTGGCCACACCCGAACTTACAAAGCCCGAAAAGGCGCTCTATTGGCCTTGAAGCGCAGCGTCAAAGACCACGAAGATGAGATTCTTCAGGCTTTGGCCAGCGATTTGGGGAAGCCTGAATTGGAGGCTTTTGCCGCTGAAATCAGCTTCATCTACCAAGAAATCGACCACATGCTGGAACGCCTGGCCGGCTACATGCAAG
>JALRLA010000128.1 GCA_023254645.1 Bacteroidia bacterium | reverse complement strand
TCTTGACCTTCTCATCAACAGGTGACTTCTTGGTTCGCTTGTTGGCTAGCAACAACTATGGCTGTTTCGACAGCACGGAAAAGTACATCTTCTTGAAACCCGAACTGTTGTTCCATGTGCCCAACGCCTTCTCTCCAAACTTGGATGGATTGAACGAAGGTTTCAAAGGCAGTAGTTCCTTTGGTATTGAGAACTACAAAATGCGCATCATCGATCGCTGGGGTGCTATCATTTTCGAAACCACCAATCCCGAAGAAGCTTGGGATGGAAGTGGGCACAACGGGGCTCCTCCATTGGAGGGCGTCTATGCCTACCAGATCTATTTCCGTTACGTAGACGGCAATCTATATGTCTACAAAGGCACGGTTACCCTGTTGGATTAAGGAGTAAGCAATGACCATAAAAAAAGGTCCCGCGTGAGCGGGACCTTTTTTTATGGTTGGGTTTGGGATTAACCCAAATACGATTTCAAGATTTTGCTCTTGGAAGATTTGCGCAAACGACGCAAAGCCTTCTCCTTGATTTGACGAACTCGCTCGCGGGTCAGACCCACCTTTTCGCTAATGTCTTCCAAGGTGTGAGCTTGGTTGCCATCAAGGCCAAAATAGTACTTCAATACATCGCGCTCTTTGTCGCTCAAGGTAGAGATGACGCGGTTGATTTCGTTTTGAAGTGACTCGTTCAACAATGGCATGTCGGGATTGGGCTCGTCGTTGTTGTCGAGCACCCCCAATAAGGTATTGTCTTCGCCTTCTGCCAATGGAGCATCGATCGATAAGTGACGACCGCTAGAACGCAAGGCGTTTTCTACTTCGGTAATGGGAATTTCCAATGCTTCGGCAATCTCTTGTGGGGTGGGCTCGCGCTCCAATTCCTGCTCCAAGCGAGCCGAAGCTTGAGTGATGCGACCCAAAGAACCTACTTTGTTCAAAGGCAAACGAACAATACGGCTTTGGTCGGCCAAAGCCTGCAAAATGCTTTGGCGAATCCACCAAACAGCGTAAGAGATGAATTTGAAACCACGGGTTTCGTCAAAACGCTTAGCGGCTTTGATCAGGCCCATGTTGCCTTCGTTGATCAAGTCACCCAAGGTTAAACCTTGGTTCTGGTATTGCTTTGATACGGATACAACGAATCGAAGGTTGGCGTTTACCAACTTTTCCAAGGCGGCCTGATCCCCTTCGCGAATGCGTCGGGCCAATTCTACTTCCTCTTGCGCGTCAATCATTGACACTTTGGAAATTTCGTTCAGGTACTTGTCAAGAGATTTGTTTTCCCGGTTGGTAAACTGTTTGGATATTTTTAACTGCCTCATGTAAGGTTTTGAAAATCAATAAATGTAATTCGCCGAAGGTGCAAAGGTACGGTGTTTTTCTTACACTAAGTACCGAAAACCAGCGACAAAATGCTGGCCTCTTTAGCAGCAAATTCTATGCCTAACTAGCGTTTGTTGAGGCTTTAAATGAGGAAACCTATACTCCAGCGGTATACGATGAAGGCTCCTAAGTAAGCCAAGGCTCCATATAGCAAGAACAAAGAGATGGGCCATGTCCAAGATCCCGTTTCTTTTTTCATGACGGCCATAGTGCTGATGCATTGCAAGGCAAAGGCGTAGAAAATGATCAGGCTCAAGGCGTAGGCAATTCCGTATTTGGGTTCGCCTGTATGGGGATCTATTTCCTTTTGCATTCGAGCTCGTATACCCGAAACGTTGCCGTCTGAACTTTGGAACAGGGTACTCATCGTGCCTACAAAAACTTCCCGAGCCGCAAAGGAGCTGATCAAGGCAATTCCGGTCTTCCAATCGTAACCCAAGGGCTCAATGGCGGGTTCAATAGCATGACCGATGTGGCCTGCATAGCTGGCTTCTAATTTGAAGGTAGACTCCAATTGAGATTGAAATTCACGGGGTTCCAAGTCTTCTGGGCATTCGAGCTCTTTAGCCGCTTGCTCAGCCTTGATTTTGGCCTGATTCATGGAGTCTCCAGGTCCCCAGGTGCTTAAGGCCCAAAGAGCCACGGAAATGATCAAGATGACTGATCCTGCTTCTTGCAAGAAGGACTTGCACTTCATCCAAGCTTGTTGGGCCACGGTCTGCAGCCTTGGGCGCTGGTAAGCGGGAAGTTCCAGAATGAATTCACTGCGCTCCTGACTAGGATGAAATCTTTTAAACAAGGCTGCTATGAGCAAGGCCACGATGATTCCCGCAAAATAGGCTGAGGTCATGACCAGGGTTTGAGCAGGAACGGGTCCAATGAATTGTTGAGCAGGAATGGCTAGTGAAATGAGCAAAACATAAACGGGCAATCGAGCGCTGCAGCTCATCAATGGTACTACGATCATGGTCGCTAGGCGCTCGCTTCGGTTGCGTATGCTTCGGGTGGCCATCATAGCCGGAATGGCACAGGCGAATCCGCCGACAAGGGGAATGACGCTGCGTCCGTTTAAGCCAATTTTTCGCATCAAGCGATCAGTGATGAAAGAGGCGCGAACCATGTACCCGCTGTCTTCCAGCAAACCAATCAAAAAGAAAAGAATGAAGATCTGTGGCACAAATACCACTACACCTGCCAAGCCAGGTAGCAAACCATCGGTAATCAAGCCTGAAGCTGTATGTTGAGGTAGGAAAGATTCAACTCCCACTGATGCCCAGGCAAATGCGTCTTCGACCCAAGTCATGGGTCCTTCAGCGAGGGTGAAGACCCCTTGAAAAATGATCATCATCACGGCAAAAAAGGCCAAGAAGCCTACTACGGGATGCACAAACCATCGATCCAGCTTAAGGGTGAAGCTCTTCCACCCAAAATACTCTTGGGTTTGGCAGGCCGACAAAATGCTTTCGATGCGGTTGTAGCGCAACAAGGTCTCCAAACTGAGCCCTTTGATTTTTTCACCACTGTGAAATCGCTGCAGTTTGTTTTCGGTATCGTTGGGTGGCAACTCGGGAGCCGCCGCGTTCAATAATTTTTCTAAGAATAGAGAAATGGGCGCTGCTAGTTGGCGGTCTTTACGGGGATTGATACCCAGAATTTGCAGCCCCAGTTGTTTTTCTAGGTGGCTGATGTCTTGGGCAAGCCCTCGGCGTTTGGCTGAGTCTTGCATGGTCAGGACAGCAGCGGTGGGATAGCCAAGGTCTTGTAGCTGTTGTTGCAACAACAGGTTTCTGCGAAGGTTGGAGGAATCCAATACCAACAAGATGGCATCGGGTTTTTCGACTCCCTCGCCCAACAAATGTTGAACCACCAACTTTTCATCGTCTGATTCGGCGAATAGGCTGTAGATGCCGGGCAAGTCAATGAGCTCAATAGTCTCGTTGGGTAATTTGAATTTGCCGTGGTGAGCCTCAACGGTTGTGCCGGGAAGATTGCTGGTGTGCTGTTGCAAGCCCGTCAGTCGATTGAATAAGGTGGTTTTACCGCAATTGGGATTGCCAACGAGTGCTATGCGTCTCAAGCGTTTCCTCCTTTGTCTTCGGGGAGAATTTCAATCAGACGTGCTTCTTCCAAACGCAGTCCCAATAAATAGGTATCAATGCGAAAGGCGATGGGATCGCCTCCCGGAGCTTGGTATTCTCGTTTGATGCGAGTGCCAGGCACACACCCCATTTCTGCCAATCGCAAGCGATAGTCCCCTTCGTGCAAAGAGGCAATCACCGCGCTCTCTCCATTGCGGAGCTGATCGGCTGTCATGGGCATGGTGCAAATTTAGAATCGTTTTAAATAGAAACAATGATGGAGGTCATGTTTTTGCGAAAAGCCCTGATTTTATAAAGACTTCTGAGGCTATTGTGCGATTTACTCTGGCTTCCACGTATGGGTGCGGAAGAGGTTCCAGGCAGCCTCGGCTTGAACACGCAGCATCAAACTACCGTTGGTGGCCCAATATCCCAACGATTGGAACTGTTGCATGAGCTGGGTTTGGCTCGGGTTGTATACCAGATCGATCAAAGCACTGGGTCCTTTGAGAAATTGGAGGTCCGACAAGGGGCTGGATTGGGTATCGGGTGTCATACCCACAGGAGTGCAGTTCACTACTAAGCAAGATTCCCAGCTGTGGGTTAGAAGGTCCGAGTAGGAAATTTGTTGAGCGGTAGGAGTTCGGCTTACACTTTGGTAGGGGATGTGAAGGTCCTCCAAAACGGCTTGCACGGCCTTTGAGGAGCCCCCAGTGCCCAGAATAAGCGCTTGCTTGGGGCTGAATTTCCATTCCAAACGACCCTTATTGAAGGTAGCTAGGAACCCGTCGTAGTCGGTGTTTTCTGCCATCCAATCGCCGTTCTCTAGGCGATATAGGGTGTTGGTCGCTCCAATGCGAGTCACTCGAGGGCTGCGGTTGGATACGTGTTTCAATACGGTCTGTTTGTAAGGGATGGTTACGTTGAAGCCGGTATACAGGGGAGAGGAGAGCTTTTCAAGCAATTCTTCTTCAGAGGCTACATCGATGAGATGGTATTCCCAATCCAAGAGATCGGTATCAAACAAGGGGGCGAACAGCGCAGGTGACTGGCTGTGCGAAACGGGGTGTCCCAGCAATCCAATGTGCTGCCTTAGCCCCATTTGGATTTGAGTGCTTGCCACAGAACGGGCAGCAAAGAGATGCCAATGATTCCGAATACCACGGTCTCAAAATGGGCCTTGACCCAAGGGTGAGAGCCCAAAACATAGCCCAATGTGCTGATGCTGCTTACCCATAACACGGCTCCAGCGATGCAGTACATCAAAAAGGTGCGGTATTTCATGGTGCCCAAGCCTGCGGCAAAGGGGGCAAAGGTTCGAACGATGGGCACGAATCGGGCCATGATGAGCGTGTATCCGCCGTGTTTTTCGTAGAAGGTTTCGGTGCGCTCCAAGTATTCGCGCTTCAGCAGTTTCCAATTCAAATCGAATACCCGCACGCCAAACCGTGAGCCAATGAAATAATTGGTATTGTCGCCGAGCAAGGCCGCTACGATCAGAAGGGGTATCAAAATGGCGATGTTCAAGGTGCCGTCAAGAGCAGCTATAGAGCCGGCGGCGAACAGCAGGGAGTCGCCAGGCAACAAGGGCATGACGACCAATCCGGTCTCCACAAAGACAATGAGGAAGAGGATGAGGTAGGTGAGGGTTTGGTATTCGCCAACCAACCATTCCAATTTTTCGTCCAGGTGCAGGACCCAATCTTTGGCCAATTCGATGAGCGATAGTAGGAACTCCATAATGCACTGCAATTTTACATCAAAAGCCTTGGGCAAGGGGTCTCGGCAGTGTAGATTTGTGAACTATGCAAAAAATCAAACATTCCACTTGGGTTTTGTTTGCTCTGTTGGCCTTGGCAGCCATGGGGTCATGCGGCACGCAGAAGGCGGCCACGCGTACGCACGATCGCGGCGGATGCAATTGCGGCTTCTAAACCTTTGGTGAAGAAACGGCCTTACTTTGTTAAACAGCGAGATAGCCGCTAGAAAGGTTGTACCTTTGCGGCGAAATGACTGCAACATCTCAATACTTACCTTACAAGGTTAAAGACATCGGCTTAGCTGAATGGGGCCGCAAAGAAATTCTATTGGCTGAGGCTGAAATGCCCGGTTTAATGGCGCTCCGCGAAGAATATGGCGAGAGCAAGCCCTTGAAGGGTGCGCGCATTGCGGGTTGCTTGCACATGACCATTCAAACAGCTGTTTTGATTGAAACATTGGCGGCTTTGGGTGCGGAAGTGACTTGGAGCTCCTGTAATATTTTCTCTACTCAAGACCATGCCGCTGCTGCAATTGCTGCTGCTGGTATTCAGGTGTATGCTTGGAAAGGTCAAACCGAAGAAGAGTTTGATTGGTGCATTGAGCAGACCTTGCATTTTGGTCCTGAGCAGCAGCCCTTGAACATGATTTTGGATGACGGTGGAGATTTGACCAACATGGTCTTGGATCGCTATCCTCAATTGGTAGAGGCCATTCGCGGTTTGAGCGAAGAGACCACTACCGGTGTGCACCGTTTGTATGAGCGCGTAGCCAAGGGTACTCTGCCCATGCCCGCAATCAACGTGAACGATTCGGTGACCAAGAGTAAGTTTGACAACAAATACGGTTGCAAAGAGTCGTTGGTAGACGCCATTCGTCGCGCCACTGACGTGATGATGGCGGGTAAAGTAGCCGTTGTGTGTGGAT
>JALRLA010000081.1 GCA_023254645.1 Bacteroidia bacterium | reverse complement strand
TGGCGCTATCCACTTCAGGGTGGTAGGTAATGAAACCCTTGTCGTGCAAATCAATGAAGGGCGATTCCAAATACTTCGATTGAGTCCCAATAAATGCGGCATAATCATCGAGCGCGAAGTCCTTTCTCTTGCTCTTACGATTAAAGTTCATGTAAAAGGCATAAATATCTTGCAACGGATTGGTGCGCAAGGCACCTTGCTGGCGCAAATACAGGATATCCTTGAAGTAGTCGTTGCTCTCAAAGCGTGCTTCCCTGTCATTGTTCACGTTGTCAAATTCGACAAATGGGCCATCCACTTTCCATCGAACTTGCTGCACGTCAATGGACATGTTGTGCATGTCATCGGCAAACGGAACGCGCTGCAAACCTTGCTCACCGCGGTTGATCGTGAGTTGGTTCTCCGCAAAGAGGAAACTCACCCCAACATTGGTATGAGAAATGGTTTTGCCGCTGTCCAAATGAAGGGTGAATTCGCAGTTATTGGAACCCGCCATGCCGTCTTGGATCTTAAAGGAACTGGCCTTCAGGGTCACCACATCTTTGTTCTTGAACTGAACCTTGATGATGGTGGGCTTTCCTTCTGTGGTGGCCGTATTGATGGCCTTGCCCTGAATGGAGAAACCGCCAACAAAGGTGGAATTCTCTCCGACAATGCCTTTGATGGAAAGGTCGTTTTGAAAGGACGTGAATTTGGGGTAGCCTTCTGATTGAACCCTTAAAGAATCAGTAGCCGCCGAAAGCTTATCGACGAAAGACCCTTGAATGGGGCTGGCAAAAAAGCGGCCATAGGTCAGACTAACGGTATCGATTCGGTAAGAAGCAATTTCAAAATCAATTTGGTGTCGTTTGAAATCGACCCAAGCTTGTTCGTTTTTCAGCACACGGCTAAAATCAGCTTGGCCTTCTGTGCCTCGCCATACTTTATCACCGGGAAAATAAGCTCCTTTCGCTCCTTTGATGACCATGCGATCGATGGGCCCTTGACAGATGAGGTCTACTTTGTTGAACCCAATGGCAATCGCCCCGTTGCGATACAGAATGTCAAAATCGGCCGTGTCGGCCTTCCATGTTTTCGTACTGGAACGGTACAACACATTGTTGGCGAACAAATCTTGAGAGGTCTTCAAAAAAGCCAGGTATTCCGTGTTGCTGGAACCCAGAAGGCTACCTGTTACTTGCTGCCATTGCTGCAGGTTTTTATCGGGCAAGTGGTGCTCAAAAAAGGCCGCCAATGAACCCAAAAAATACTGAAAATGCGGCTGTACCGACATCTCTTCAGCCAACATTTGGTTGGAAATGTCAATGATGAACTTCTGCTGAGTGGGGGTAAACTTCCCCATTTCCCAACTCTCTTTGAACACTCCAAAATCCTTGTTCAAGGAACGATCTTCTGCTCGAGAAATGAAGGTTTCAAATTCGGCAATGAACACCAGCGGGTCGCTGGAAAAACTCCGAATTTGTTGGGCATTCAACCGACTCGTTGCCAGCAACAAGGTCAAAAAGAACAAGGATTTGAGGAAAGTCTTCAGCATAGTCAGCGCAGCATAGTCAAATAACGAGCCAAACGGCCCTGATCATCGAAGCGCCTTGGCGATATCAATGAAATCGCGGGCTTTCAAACTGGCACCACCGATCAATCCGCCGTCGATATTGGGGCACATAAAGAGTTCATTGGCGTTGTCTGGCTTGACGCTGCCACCATACAAGATGCTAGTATCAGCTGCAATTTCCTCTGAATATTGATGGGCCACCAAACGGCGTATGTAGGCGTGAATTTCTTCGGCCTGACTGGGAGAGGCATTCAAGCCTGTACCAATGGCCCAAACGGGTTCATAGGCAATGACCACCTGAGCAAATTCTTTGCGATCCAAACCAAAAAGACCTTCGCTGATTTGCTCTTCAATGACTTTGAAGTACGACTTGTCTTCGCGCTGAGACAAGGTCTCTCCTACGCAGTAAACGGCCGTCAGGCCATGGCGAATGGCTGACTTAACTTTTTGAGCACAGGTGGTATTGGTTTCTCCGAAATACTGACGACGCTCGCTGTGTCCAACCAACACGAATTCTACTCCAACTTTGCGCAACATGGAAGCGCTCAGCTCACCGGTGTAAGCACCGCTTTCTTCCCAATGGCAATTTTGGGCACCCAAACCGATACCGGTTCCTTCCAACAAACGAGAGGCAGAGGGCAAGGCCAAAAAGGTAGGAAATACGATGACTTTGCTTTGACCGCGGTGTTCGTCTCGAACCATTCCGCGTATTTCTGTGATGAGTGCCTGGCTTTCTTCCAAGCTTTTGTTCATTTTCCAGTTGCCGGCTACGATGCGTTTTCTTGACATAACTTCAGATAGTAGGGCGAAGTTCGCCCTTGACCCGCGCAGGTTATGCTCAAAATATCAACGAATGGATGCTTGGGCTTCCTGGACCCAACTCAGGGCCAAAGCCAATTGCTCGTCTGGAGTGAGATCGGAGTTGTCCAAAACCCGGTATTCGTCGGTTAGCGTGAGAGGGCTATGGTCGCGAGAGGAATCAATTCTGTCACGCTCTTGCAGGTTGGCCAATACTTCTTCGTAACTAACCTCAATGCCTTTTTGATGTGATTCTTGAAAACGG
>JALRLA010000410.1 GCA_023254645.1 Bacteroidia bacterium | reverse complement strand
ACAAACGCTCGTTCAACAAAGTCTGGTTGAACACATCGCCGGGTCTTATGCCCAACAGGGTATCCAGCAAGGAGGTGCGGTATTTGATGTTGCCTTTCCAAGTAATGGAACGGTAATGGTAGGGGTTTCCTTCGGTCAAATAAACCTTAAGAAGCAATCGGCTGGGCAATTTCTCCGGGTCTTCAGAAGGGAGAAGCACCACTGAATCTTTTAAAATTCGAGCATCGCGGTAACCCAATTCCAAGTAATGACTGATGATGTTGGATTTCTCTTCTTCCCATTTGCTTTCCAAGTATTTAGAGCTTACGAATAGGTTTACCTTGTGGTAGCGGCGCTTCATCTTTTTGATGCTTTGGCGCAGCTCTTTGGTCTCCACTTCGTTGTTGCCGACAAAAGCGAAATCGTACACCTTCACTTTCGGGCCTTTGACAATTTCGATGTCGAAGTTTTCAAAACCCGGCATCTCTTTTCCATCCTTGTCTTTAGCGGGAATGCGATTGATGAGCACCTGGCAGTTGTAATAGCCCTTTTCTTGGAAGTAACTTTCTAAGCTTTGCTGAGTGCGGTTGATCAAGTTGGAAGTGATGTACATGCCGCGCTTCAAAGCCCCTTCATCGCGAAGAGTCTTGGCCTGGGCATTCGACACGTTGAGGAATCGGTGTCCATTCAATCGAGGTTGTTCGGTCACCACAAAATTCACCACCACTCGGCCATCGCCGGTGGGTTCGAAGTAGACCTGGATGTCAGAGAAATAACCCTGTTTCCAAAGGTTTTCAATGGCTTTGGGGATATCATCTCCGGGAACCTTGATTTCTTGACCGATGGACAAGCCCGAGTACAACACGATCAATGCCTTTTGAATGGGCTTGTTGTTGACCTCGGTCACGGCAATACGGGCAATTTTGAATACCTGCGGATGCAAAAAGTCATAGGTCACCGCTGTTTGGGGAGCCTCTATTTCCGTCACTTCTGTTGAATCGGCTTCACCTGAATCAGTGAGTACTTGAGCATTCACAGTCAGAGTGCTGGCCAGGGCCATTAGAAAGATGAGGATATGGAAGGAAAGTCGTTTCAAGGGGTTTTCAGTTGTTCTCCTGTTTTGCCAAAGCGACGTTCGCGGCTTTGGAAATCCAGAAGGGCGTTGCAGAAATCTTCTACACCGAAATCAGGCCATAACACGGGTGTGAAGTGAATTTCGGAATAGGCAATTTCCCAGAGTAAGAAGTTGGAAATGCGCTGTTCACCGCTGGTGCGAATCAACAAGTCAGGATTGGGATAGGCTGCCGTATTCAAGGCGGAGTTGAGCACCGTTTCGTCGATCTCATCGGGCTGCAAATCTCCCGATTGTATGCGTTTGCTAATGTTGCGAACCGCTTCAATGATGTCCCAGCGCCCGGAATAACTCAGGGCCAGGATCAGCGTCATGCGGTCGTTGTCTTTGGTTTTCTCAACGGTTTTGAGAAGGGTTTGACGGCAGTCTTTTGGAAGTTGGTCTGTATTGCCAATGGTTTCCAAGCGAATGCCGTTTTTCATCAAGGTAGGAGTCTCTTTTTCGATTGTGTTGACCAAGAGCTCCATCAAGGCATTGATCTCGAATTGAGGGCGGTTCCAGTTTTCAGTAGAAAAGGCGTACAGGGTTAAGTAGCCAATGCCCAATTCGGTGGCCGTTTCGATGGCCGAGCGTACGGCTTTGACTCCGTGCTTGTGGCCGAATACCCGAAGGTGCCCCTGCTGCTTGGCCCAACGACCGTTTCCATCCATGATGATGGCCACGTGCTGAGGCAAACGTGCGGGGTCGATTTGGGCTTTCAATTGAGGGTCAATCACGGGCTTGCAAAGTTAACGACAAGTGAGCGGTGTAAAACGGTAAGAGAGGTTTAAACCGTAGAAATAGTACCAGTCTTTTCGATGAACATCGCCCCTCATGGTTCCAGCGCTGAAGGGCTCTGATCCATTCAAGGTTTGGGCGTGACTGTATTGGGCAGGGCCAATGCCTTCGTTGAGCTGCTTTTCCCAATAATCTGGGTAGGCAGAGTTGACGTCGTCTAAGTAGTCGGTGTAGGTATGTCGCCAGCAAGCTTCGATCCCCACAATGAAGGCCCCGCGGTTCTTTTTGGAATAGGTGATGGACTTGATTCCAAACCCCAAGGGTACAGCCGGCTGCAGGTGGCTGTAGTTACGCGTGCGATTTTCGGTGTTCAGGTTTCGCAGGTTTATCCCAGGGTCGTCCAAGCGATGGGGATCAAAGTAGAACAAGGCTAAACCTGTGAAGGCATAAGGAGTGAACACTTCGTTGCCGGCATTGGTGCCAAAGCTGTGAAAGTTGAACTCCACCATGGAGGAATACTCGACCACATTCGATTGGAAATTCAAATTCCGGTAAGCGTAATGCGAGGTTCCATTGTCCATCAACATCTTGCCTTGGCGGGTATCGTCACCGCTAATGCTCAAATACGACAATTGGTTGCGCATGCTGAAGTAACCCGAGAAGTTGTAGCGGTGGTACAAGGCTGCCGACGGATGCAGCTGATCCAAGGTGGTTGTGCCGTGGGTCAAATCACCCATGTATCCGCTCAGTCCCAAGCATATTCCCATTTCCTGACGCCCGGCAAACCATTTTTGGGCATTCAGCGACAGGGGATGAAAAATCATCAACCCCAAAAGGGCTTTGCAAGCAATCCCTAATAAAAAGTTAGAATTGGAAGCAGACCGTTTTACCACCTACGATTTTTCGAGTGAGGGTCAGTCCAAAGAACATGTAGCGGTCAAAGCGAGAATTGTCACCGCGCTGGGTGCCAAACTCAAACTTATTGTATCCCAGTTCAGGTGAGCGATCAGCCAAGGCGGCACCGATCAAACCATTTTGTCCACCTACAATGGCCTCATCTACGTAGTCTTTGCTGATGTCGTCCATGTAGTCGGTAAAGGTTTGGCGAATGCCGAACTCCATGCCAATGGCCCAGTAATCGTCAAATTGGGCTTTGTAGCCGATACCAATCGGAATGCTGATTTGGGTCAAGGGGTATCGACGGCGGTCATTGAACTTGGTCGTCTCCTGACCTTCGGTACCCAAAGTTTGCAACTCGATCCACTGCCCATCAAACTTCTCCAACTGAGGGTCGTGGATTGTATACCCCGCTGCATCGGTAACGTCGGGCATGTAGGTGAACTTTGCCAAGGGGTTGAATTTGAAAATACCTACTCCGGCGAACAAGTAAGGGCTCGAGGGTCGATCGCGCATGGTCTCTCCAAATCCGGCTAAGTTCCACTCAGCAATGGCCGAAATTTCCATGACGTTGCTCCTGAAGCTCAAGTTGCGCTGGTAACGGAAGGCTTCGTCGGCACTGCCATTCATATCGCCGTAATTCTTGTCATCCCCGCTGATTTGACCAAAAACAGCGTTGCCGCGAAGGGTCAAGAAGTCGGAGTAATTGAAACGGCAAATCAAGCCGCCGGCCAAATGGGTTTCCCCAAAAGCTATACTGGGAGTGAGATCACCCATGTAGTTGGAACCGCCCAAGAACAGGCCGGCTTCAATGGGTTTTCCCTTAAATCCTTTGGTTTGAGCTTGTGCAGAATAGCTGACGCTTAGAACGCAACACAATGCCAATACCCGAGAAATGCAATTCATATCAAAAAGGCTTAGTGAACAAAAATAGGGCCGCGGGCCTGTTTTTCCTAACAAGAGCGGGCATCTAAAACGTTGAAAAACCGCTTTTTATTGCCTTTTGGGCTGGGGTTGAATCAGAAATCGAAACTGATTCCCTGGGCCAAGGGTAGACTGTTTCCGTAATTCAGTGTGTTGGTCTGCCTTCTCATGTAGGCTTTCCAAGCATCGGAGCCGCTTTCTCGACCGCCTCCGGTCTCCTTTTCTCCGCCGAAGGCACCGCCGATTTCAGCTCCCGAAGTGCCGATGTTTACGTTGGCAATTCCACAGTCGCTTCCGCTTGCCGAAAGGAACTGTTCGGCTTCTTGCAGGTTCTGGGTAAATATGGCGCTAGACAAGCCTTGCTTGACGCCATTTTGCAATGCGATGGCTTCTTCCAAGGTATTGTATTTCAACAAATACAAAATGGGAGCAAAGGTTTCAGACTGAACGATCTCGAAGTGATTTTCAGCTTCGCAAATGCTGGGTTCTACATAGCATTGACTGGCGTATTCGGGACCTTCTAGCACGCGATTTCCGCACAAAATGGTACCCCCTTCTTCTTGCAATTTCTGCAAAGCATTCCGGTAATTATTGACCGCATCGGTATCGATCAAGGGCCCCACGTGATTGGCTTCATCCAAGGGATTGCCAATGCGCAATTGGCTGTAAGCATGAACGAGTTTGGCTTTTACTTCCTCGTAAATGCTCTCGTGAATGATGAGTCGGCGAGTGCTGGTGCAGCGTTGACCGGCGGTACCCACCGCGCCAAATACGGTTCCGATCAGGAGCATGTCCAAATTCGCTTGGGGCGAAACGATGATGGCATTGTTTCCACCCAATTCCAAAATGGTTTTGCCCAAACGGGCTCCGACTGCCTTTCCGACCTCTTTGCCCATGCGGGTTGAGCCCGTAGCACTGATCAAGGGAAGGCGTTCATCGTTGGACATCCATTCGCCCACTTCGCGCCCACCTTGCACCACGCAAAACAGGCCTTCAGGCAAGTGATTTCGCTTGATTACATCGGCCAAGATGTGCTGAATGGCCATGGCCGTAGCCGGTGTTTTTTCACTGGGTTTCCAAAGGCAGGCATTGCCGCAAACGGCTGCAATCATGGCGTTCCAGCTCCAAACAGCGACAGGAAAATTGAAGGCCGAAATGATGCCCACTACCCCCAGCGGATGCCACTGTTCGTACATGCGGTGGTTGGGTCGTTCCGAGTGCATGGTCAGGCCGTACAATTGACGGCTTAATCCGACGGCAAAGTCGCAGATGTCGATCATCTCTTGGACCTCACCCAGGCCCTCTTGCAAGCTTTTGCCCATCTCGTAAGAGACCAGGGTGCCCAAATCTTGCTTGTATTGGCGAAGGGCATCGCCAATTTGGCGAACGACCTCACCTCGTTTGGGAGCGGGCCAGGTTCTCCACTCCAAACAGGCTTCCTGGGCGGAGGCCAACGACTGTTCATAGGCCGCTTTGTCGGCGTAACGAAACTCGGTGATGAGCTTTCCATCTACCGGGCTGTAATCCTGATGAAGGGGAGTGTGGCAAGTTTGGTTTTTCAAGCCTGTAGAGGCTGAAGGAAGTTCGGCTCCAAGGCCCAAACGCTGTAGCAAAGATTGAATGTCGGTCATCGTCTCATCACCAAATATACGGCAGCGAGAGAGAGCAACAAGCCGGCAAACATGTTCCAGGTCAAGGCTTCCGAATCAAGAATGCCCCAGACAACAGCCATGACGGGAATGATGAAGGTATTCGTGCTGGCTTCCAAAGCAGAAGTTTGCTTGATGACCCAGTTGAAGGCCAACATGCTCAGGGCCGATCCAAAAGTGCCCAAGAGGGCCACATAACCCAGTGATTTCCAAAATTGGGAGGGCTCTTGAAAATTCAGGGGTTCGGCTTGATTCCAGGCATCGAAAAATCCAGTTTTGGCGAGCACGAAGAGGTACAAAAATCCGACAAAAACAAAGGGATAGGCGGTTTTCACCATGCCGGGTAGATGCCCGAATTTGTGCTTGATGATGTTGATGTTGATGCCGTACAAGAGGGCTGAAAACAGGGCCATAGAGGCGCCTCCCAAATGCAAACTCGTGTCTCGGCCTATCAAAGTTGGACCCAACAAAACAGCAGCCCCTAACAAACCCAAGGCCACACCCAAGACCCCGTTTTTTGACCACTTATCGCCAAACCACCAGACCCCAAATAGGAGGGTGAACATGGGGGTAAAGGCATTGAGTATTCCGCTCAAGCCCGAGGGAATCAACTGCCCCGCGCGGCTGAACAAAAAGGCTGGAATGGCATTGCCAATGACTCCGCTGAGCAACAAATACAAATAATCAGCGCGCTTCAAGGCATGTTGGCCTTTCATGGGCTGCCAAATGGAGTATTTTACAAACCAGGGTAGCAAGAAAAATCCGGCAAAAGCCAGGCGTAAACCGGCTACTTGAATGGGCTCAAAAGCCAGTAATCCGCGTTTGATCAGTATGAACGAGGAGCCCCAAACACAACCGAGTAAGACGATGAGAAACAGGGGCAAAAAGCGGCGATTCACGGCGCGAATGTAGCGTCAGATTTTTGCCTTTTTAACGGGGTTCACACGGGGGCCTTTGAAAATTGACGAAATTTGTTTGGTGCAGTCGTTCAAAAACCTGACTTGGGCTCTATTGGCCATGCTATGCTCGGCCCCGGCTTGGGCGCAGACCGAAGACGATTTGCTCTGCGCCGAAAAAGAACGCCTTATACACCGCATTCACGGTAGAGCGAATTCCGGCACAGCGCATGGATACGACATCGATTACTACCGCTGTCATTGGCAAGTCAATCCCAAAAACGGGCCCTATTTGATGGGCCGGGTAATGGCTAGGTTCGAAGTGTTGCAGCCCACTGATAGCATTGGTTTGGACTTTGTGGCCAGCATGCAAATCGACTCTGTCAAGCGCGGCAATCAGCACATTCCGTATGAGCGCAACGGCGATGCCGTGTATGTCAAAAAGCCCGGTACCTGGGCCGCCGGATGGGACTCGGTTGAGGTGTTTTACCAAGGCAATCCCAGCAACAACGGTGGCTTTGGTTCCTACGCCTGGGATCAGCACATGACCGGACCCGTCATTCACACCCTGAGCCAGCCCTATGGGGCGAAGTTCTGGTGGCCCTGCAAGCAAACCTTGCACGATAAAATCGATTCGATCGACATTTTTATCTATACGGATACCGGTATGAAAGCCGGCAGCAATGGGCTCTTGGTTGAGCAGTGGGTGCAGAACGATACACAAGCCGTTTACCATTGGAAACACCGCTATCCTGTGGCGACTTATCTGGTAGCCATGGCCGTGAGCAATTACGCGGAATACACCCAGTACGCCCATTGGTCGCGGAGCAAGGACAGCATGCCCATGCTCAACTATGTGTTCCCGCAATTCCGCACCCAAAGCGAAATTGAGACCCGGGAGTGTTTGTACATGCTGCGCATTTTTGACTCCCTGTTCACCGAATACCCTTTCAAAAAAGAGAAATACGGCCATGCCCAGTTCACTTGGGGCGGGGGCATGGAGCACCAAACCATGAGCTTCATGGTCAATTTTAGTTTCGATCTCTTGGCCCATGAATTGGCTCATATGTGGTTCGGGGATATGGTTACCTGTGGTTCCTGGCAGGACCTTTGGTTGAACGAAGGTTTTGCGACCTATTTGAATGCCATTGCTTTGGAGAACATGCGCGGCACGGAGGCCTTCCAACTGCACATGCGCGGCCTGCGATTCCAAATTTGCAGCAAGGATGGGGGGTCGGTTTTTCCCAAAGACACGCTCAATGTCAACAGCCTGTTTGACGGTCGCTTGACCTACCGAAAAGGGGCTTGGGTCTTGCACATGTTGCGGGATCAATTGGGCGATGAGGCCTTTTTTGCCGCTTGTCGCGACTACCTGCAGGCTCCCGATAATGCCTACTCATTTGGCTATACCCCCGAGTTTCAAGCGGCCTTGGAACGAGCCTCCGGCCGAAACTTGGATACCTTCATTCAGACCTGGTATTACGGGGAGGGTTTCCCCTATTTGGACATCGCGTGGAAACAGAGAGGCCGCCGCATGAGCGTTGAGGTCAAACAAACCCCTTCTCATGCCTCTGTACCCCTGTTCTACATTCCAGTACCCCTCAAATTCTTTGGACAAGGGCGCGACACTCTCATTCGGGTCTATCCCTACGAGTTGACGGAATCTTTCGTTTTGGACCTGCCGTTTGCGGTTGATTCGGTGGTCTTTGATCCTGAAATCAGGGTCTTGGCCAAGGCCAAAGTGAGCGGCATGAATTTGGATGCTTTGCAGGCTGAACCCTTTGCTGTTTTGCCGAATCCGGCTCAGAATGTGGCAGCCCTCGTTTCCAAATCTGGCCAGTTGTTGGATGTGCAGGTATTCAATGCCCTTGGTCAATTGGTTTGGCAGCCTGAGGCTTCTGAATTGGGCTCTGTACAAGTGAACATTCCCGTCGAGAATTGGTCAGCAGGCACCTACTTGATTCGGGCATCTGACGAAAATTTCGTATCTTGCGTTAAACTGATCAAACGACCATGAAAAATCGCTTAATTCTGCTCGCCCTTCCCTTGTTGGCCCTTTTGTCGGCTTGCGAGGAAACACCTCCTACTCCCGATCCTCCGGCAGTGTCTGGCGTGAATCTCTCTTTTTCAAGTTCGTTTGCTGGAACCCCTATTTCCTACAACAAAGATTTCTATACCAAAGGCGACAACGAAGACATCATGTTCACCAACTGGGGCATGATTTTGTCTGAGGTTTCCTTGGTTCGCGAAGACGATTCCCGGGAGCTTCTGGGTGATGGTTACCTATGGGTCGATTTCAAAAGCGGTCGTACTTCCTTTGATTACGATCAGAGCATTCCTGCCGGCAATTACAAAGCCGTTCATGTGAAGTTGGGCCTTGATTCTGCTGTCAATCATGGAGATCC
>JALRLA010000418.1 GCA_023254645.1 Bacteroidia bacterium | reverse complement strand
CCCAGTGGTTTGGGGAATGTGGCTTGGAGAGGTGAAGGTGAGAACATTGTCTTTGTTGACTACTCCCAAAAGACCCGAGACCTGAAGAATAAAAATGCCCTTAGCGGAGCAGAATCGGTTTTAATTACAGCCGATAGCTTTTTAAGCTGGTACGGTCTTCCCTATTTCCCTGCCTTGCATTGGATAAACGAAAATCGTTTCTGGTTCCAATCAAAATCTGGAATTCAATTTCATGATTTGATAGAGCAAACTGGAGAAAAAGGAATAGACATACCTAGCGGCACACAAGCCTTGGAGATAAGCTCAGATGGCAGACAAGCGGCCTACATATTGGATGATCAGCTGTTCATCAACTCTAATTCCTTCACGCAAGACGGTGGACAGGGCATTGTTTATGGCCAAAGCGTACACCGCAACGAATTCGGCATTGAAAAAGGACTGTTTTGGTCGCCCAAGGCCTCGCTATTGGCCTTTTACCGTATGGATGAGATTCGCGTCACCGATTATCCGCTGGTAGATTTGAACCAGCGACCTGCCAAGCATGAATCCATTCCGTACCCCATGGCTGGAGATTCAAGCCACACGGTGAAGATCGGCATTGCCAATCCGGCAACTGGATCAATCGTATACCTGGATTGCCAAGGCCCTTACGATCAATACTTGACCAACATTACCTGGTCACCTGACGAAAAAAGTATTTATGTTTTTGTTGTGAATCGCGGCCAAGATACCTGCAGATTGACACAATTCAATGCGCAAACGGGACAGTCAATGGGAACCTTATTTACCCAAATTAGCACGCGTTATGTGGAGCCTGAGCACGGTTTGGAGTTCCTTCCCGGTTCCAACACGGATTTCTTGTTCTTTTCGGAATATTCTGGATACAATCACCTATGGTTATACAGTAACAAAGGCAAATCACAACTGGATATCTCTCCAGTTGGATACCTGATTCAGGTCAATAAGGGAGCTGTAAAGCCCCTAACTTCGGGCAATTGGGAAGTGTTGGACTTCTTGGGCTTTGGCGCTAAACCTCAGCAAATCGCCTTCACGGCGAGCAAAGAATCACCCCTGTGTGTCGATGCCTATACACTGGATTGGAGCTCGAAATTACCCAGCACGATTCGCTTGACGCAAGGAAATGCGGTGCACAGTATATCCGCGAGTCTCTGCAATTTTTCTAAATCGCTTTTTATCGATGTAGCAAGTAGCGTCAATAATCCAAGGTCCTATTCTGCCCATTCCATGTTTTGGAAATCAGCATCTTCGGTACCAACTCCCATGCTTTTATTTGAAGCCAATAACCCCACCGAGGAGTATTCAATGGCCCGCATGGAAATGGGTCAAATGGAACACGAAGGAAACACCTTGTACACCCGTACGTTTTACCCCAGCGACTTTGATCCCAGCAAAAAGTACCCCCTGGTTTGCTATTTGTACGGAGGGCCGCATGCCCAAATGATACAAAACCGTTGGATGGGTGGCG
>JALRLA010000279.1 GCA_023254645.1 Bacteroidia bacterium | reverse complement strand
GCAGTCATGGTTTCGGAAGTACAAATATCGGAAACTTTGGCCCAGTGCTCCTTGGGGCCTTTAAACAGAGGCAAACCCAAAGGCCTCTGCAATTGTTTACCTTGCATTTCGCATGAACGATTTCGCCGACATCCGCTCTGCCCAACTGGCCTTTTTCAAGGCCGGCCATACCCGTAGCTACAAAGCCCGAAAAGGCACCCTTTTGGCCCTGAAGCAAAGTGTCAAAGATCACGAAGAAGAGATTCTTCAGGCCTTGGCTAGTGATTTGGGCAAGCCTGAATTGGAGGCCTTTGCGGCTGAAATCAGCTTCATCTACCAAGAAATCGACCACATGTTGGAACGCCTGGCTGGCTACATGCAAGACCGACGCGTCAAAAGCAGCTTGGCCTTATTTCCCTCCCGAAGCTGGGTGCAGAAAGAGCCCTTGGGTCAGGTCTTGATCATCGGTCCCTGGAACTACCCCTTCCAATTGTTGGCCGCTCCCTTGGTGGGGGCTTTGGCCGCTGGAAATACGGTCTTGCTTAAGCCTTCTGAGTTCACGCCGGCTACTTCAGCGGTGATTGGCCGTGTCATAGCCAAGGCTTTTTCAAAGGAATGGGTAGCCATCGCCGAAGGCGATGGCGCGCAAGTGGTACCGCAAATTTTCGAGTCCTACCAACCCTCCATGGTCTTCTTTACGGGCTCACCCGCCGTGGGCAAGATCATCGCTCAACGCTGCGCTCAAGACTTGATACCCGTCGTGCTCGAGTTAGGCGGAAAATCACCTGCCATCTTCGACGGCACATGGGTGTCCAAAACTGCCGTCAAACGCTTGTTGTACGCCAAGTTCATCAATGCCGGACAGACCTGCATTGCCCCCGATTATGTGCTGATCAAGCACTCGGCCTTTGACAATTTTGTGTCTTTGGCCCGCGAAATTTTGAACGAATGGTACGGCGATGACCCCTTGAATTCGCCCGATTTGACCCAGCTGATTCACGAGCGTCATTTTCAACGTGTTCAATCCTATTTGGCGCAGGGTGAGGTCCTGCACGGAGGTCAGCATCGCGCTTCTGACCGGCGCATCTCTCCCACTTTGTTGCGGCCCAGTTCCTGGGATCAGGCCTGCATGAAAGACGAAATTTTCGGCCCTGTTCTGCCCATTGCCACCTACGAAAGCGAAGAAGAATTGCTAGACTTGGCCCGTCGCAATCCCGACCCCTTGGCCGCCTATATATTTAGCAAAGACAGCCAGTTTGCCGATCGCGTTTCCCGCGAATTGCCCTTTGGTGGCGGCTGCATCAACAACGCCATGCTACACATCGTGAACCCCCATTTGCCTTTTGGGGGCGTTCGCAACAGCGGATGGGGGGCTTACCACGGTCGCCATTCGTTTGACAGTTTCAGCCACAGCAAGAGCATGATCAAAACCGGTCGTTGGTTTGATTTGAAGCAGAAGTATCCGCCGTACAGCGCCTTGGCTCTCAAGTTGATCAAGAAATTGATGTAAAATTCGGGACCGTTGAAGCTGATCCAATGATGCGGCTCAGCGATTTACCACTCAAGCAATTCCTCCAGAGCCGCTTGGGTCTTTTCAGCATTGGGCAACATGACTTTTTCCATGCCCATATTCAAAGGAACCGCGGGCACATCAGCGCTACCCAAAGTCTGAACAGGTGCGTCCAAATGGGTGAAACATTGCTGAGCAATGCGACCCGCCAGTGCCTCGGCAAAACTGTTCTTCAGGGTCTCTTCGGTCAACACCAGCACCTTGCCATGGCGACGCGCTAGGGCAAACACCGCTTCCTGGTCGTAGGGAGCCAGGGTGCGGAGGTCCAGAATTTCGACTTGACCGGGCAAATTCTTGGCCGCTGCCAAGGCCCAGTACACGCCCATTCCATAGGTCACTACTCCGCAAGAAGTACCGTTATTCAAATGGCTCGTATCGGCTTCCAAAACCGTACGACCCTTGCCAAAAGGAATGATGTAATCCTCGCTAGGCTCAGGGGTCTTGGCCAATTCGGTGCCGGGCACCTTGCTCCAGTACAAGCCCTTGTGCTCGAACATGACTACAGGGTTGGGATCGTAGTAAGCGGCTTTCATCAAGCCCTTCATGTCAGCGGCTGTGCTGGGGTAGGCAATCTTGATGCCCTTGATAGGCAACAAAGAGCTTTCTACCGTACCACTGTGGTAGGGACCGCCTCCGCCATAGGCTCCAGTTGGAACGCGAATGATGGACGAAACGGGGTATTTGCCCATGGTCAGATAGCAACTCTTGGAAAGCTCAGTAATCAATTGATTGACCCCGGTCCAGATGTAATCGGCGAACTGAATTTCGACAATGGGTTTGCAACCCACGGCGCTCATTCCCGCCGTCGAACCGACGATATAGGCCTCTTGAATGGGGGTATTGAAGACGCGGTTGCGGCCGTATTTGTCAGCCAGGGTCGCCGCTTCGCGGAACACGCCGCCCAAGCGATAGCCGACATCTTGGCCGTACAACAAGGCTTCGGGATGCTTCTTGAATATCTCTTCAACCGCAAACAGGGCGGCGTCGACCATGACAATAAGCTCGCGCCCCTGCGGGGCGCGCTCGCCGAGTTCTTCCGTCACCGGAGTGGGTGCCTCAACGTGGTCAAACAAGGTATGAGGCTCAGGCTCAGGAGCGGCCTTGGCTCTTTCAAAATCAGCTTCTGCGGCCGCGCTACGCGCGGCCTCACGCTCTTCCAAGTCTTCAGCCGATTCGGCCAAAGACAGCAACAATTTCTTCAGTTGGGGGTAAGGGTCATGACGAAGATGGTCCTCCAAATCATCGCGGTACCACTCGCTGCGAACACCCGAAGTATGGTGACCCAGCAAAGGCACTTTGGCATGCACCAAAATCGGAGCGCGTTTTTCACGGGCGTATTCTATGGCCTTTTCCATCTCCGTATAACAGGCGACAAAATCGCTGCCGTTCACACGCACACGCTTGATTCCCTTGAATCCCGCAATGTAATCGTAAGCATCTTGAGCCCGCATCTCATCGCCCGAAGCCGAAATACCCCAGTCGTTGTCTTGAATGAGGTACACGATGGGCAATTGGTGAAGAGCTGCCATCTGGAAGGCCTCGGCCACTTCGCCTTCGGTCACCGAACCATCGCCCAAAGAGCAGAGAACAATGGGCTTCTCGGCCCCTTGCAACAGACCCTGCTGTTCCAAGTATTGCAAACCCTGTGCCGCGCCTGTGGCGGGAACCGTTTGCATGCCTGTAGCGCTGCTTTGGTGCGGCATTTTCGGCATATTGGGTCTCTTCAGCGAAGGGTGAGAATAGTAACTGCGTCCCCCACTGAACGGGTCATCGGCCTTGGCCAACAACTGCAGCATCAGTTCATACGGCTCCATGCCCATGCCCAACAATATGCTCTCATCGCGGTAATAAGGGAAGGCATAATCGACGGCTTTCAAGTGAAAGGCGGTTGCCAATTGAATGGCTTCATGGCCTTTCGAAGTGCTGTGAACATACTTGGTAATGGGTCTGTTCTCATCGTATATCCGAGCCATTGCACGGGCCGATGCCATTAAATCGAAAGCCTTGAGTAAAATATCCTTGTCGATCATGTCGAATTGGGACTGCAAGTTTAGGCAATTTCGCCGGCCCACGCCTTATAACACAAGGCCTTCTCTCTCATTTTAAAAGCACAGCGCCAAGATTTTGCTTTCGAACACAACAGTCCCGCTTTGATCGCCATCTTCTTTCGCCAGACAAGCTTTTTCCGCGGTACACTAAAATACTGATGCAGCCCCATCATGAGACCCTACACTCCATTTTAGCAAAAATCCCTAATCGCCTACAACAATTCGCAGCATGCGCAAGGCAAAAACAGTAGCCAACACACAATCTTTGCTATATTGCTTTGAATTTGCCACCAGACCCCAGGCCTATGCAATTGAAAACTACCTGTTTGCTGCTCGCGGCTTTCCTTTTTTCCAACTTCCTGAATGCCCAGACCGATCCCGGCCCTGGAGACAGTGTAGAAAGTGTAGGGGTAGTCGAAATTCGGCAAAACCGACTCAAGGAAAAGCTCAAAGAATCGCCTTTGACCGTCGAGAGCATGAGCGCCCAAAGCATCAAGGAAACCCCAGCTTCTGACTTTTACGAAGCCCTGGGTCACTTGAAAGGGGTCGACATTACGGCTGCCTCTCTGGGCTTTCGCATCGTCAACACACGTGGATTCAATTCCACCTCCCCCGTTCGCACCTTGCAGGTCATCGATGGGGTAGACAACCAGAGCCCAGGCCTAAATTTCTCCTTAGGGAATTTCTTGGGAGCCTCTGAATTGGATGTGGCCAATCAGGAGATTGTGGTCGGGGCCAGCTCGGCTTTTTATGGACCGGGAGCCTTCAACGGCGTGATTTCCTTCACCACCAAAGACCCTTGGAAAAACACGGGCTTGCAAGTCAAACAAAAGTTTGGCGAGAGAAGCCTAACCGAAACTTCGCTGCGTTATGCCAAAGTACTGAGCAACGCCGAAGGTCGGGACGCATTCGCCTTCAAATTCAATCTCTCCTACATGCAGGCTTATGACTGGGAAGCCACCAACGCCGACCCTACGCCCGATTCCAAGGTGGGCATTGACAACCCCGGCGGATACGACGCGGTCAACCGCTACGGCGATGAAATTCTCAGACCGGGTGAAAACGATGCAACTTCAAAAGACGGTATAGTTTCTGCACCTGGCCTTGGAATCTACCACCGCGACGGTTACTGGGAAAAAGACCTGGTCGATTACAACACCAACAACCTCAAGACATCCTTCATGGCCGCCTGGCGCCCATCGAAAAACAGCTCGGCCGAACTGCAGTATCAGGTCAACTATGGTAATGGAACTACGGTTTACCAAGGCGACAACCGCTACAGCTTGAAAGACATCAAGTTTTTGCAAAACCGCCTGGAGTACAAAGACAAAAACGGCTTCATTCGGGTTTATGCCACCCATGAAGATGCGGGCAATACCTACGATGCCGTATTCACGGCCCTTCTCATGCAGAACTACGCCAAGCGCGACGATTTGTGGGGCGGAGATTACTATCGAATATGGGCAAATCAATATAGACCTAAAGTAAAATCACTTCCAGGATTCCCTCAATCAGGTCAATTCACAGACCCCGAATACTACAACAAGATTCAAGCAGTCTTGGATGCCAACCGCGATCAAATTGCGGCTTGGCACGAGGAGTGCCGCACCCAAGCTAATTATTGGC
>JALRLA010000272.1 GCA_023254645.1 Bacteroidia bacterium | reverse complement strand
GGTTACAAAGGCAAGACCCAAAAAGGTCTCAGCTATCAGATTGACGGAAATGCAACCTTCAATAAAAACGAAGTGGAGAATTTGGGATTGGGTCAACCCACCAACTTTGGCAGTTTGAACAACGGTCACTTTGCTACTCGTGTAGCGGCTGGTCAACCCATTGGGGCTTTCTGGGTATACCGCACTGATGGGGTGTACCAAACCCAGGCTGAAATTGACAACAGCCCACACGTGTTCGGAACGGTAAAGGGAGATTTGAAAATCGTCGACACCAACGGTGACGGCATCATTTCTGACTTGGACCGCGAGTATGTGGGTTCTTACCAGCCCAAATGTTACTTCGGTACCAATGTTCAGATGAACTACAAGCGTTGGGACTTCAACATGGACCTGTTTGGAAACGTGGGCAACATGATTTTCAACGGTAAAAAGACCGTTCGCTATGGCGGAAACTACAACGTGGAATATGCAGTGGGCATGAACCGCTGGACCGCCAACAACCCTACCAATACCGAAAAGCGCGCCTTTAACGGGGTGCCCTTGCCCTCAGATTATTACATCGAAAAAGGAAACTACCTGCGCCTGAACAATCTGAGTGTCGGTTACACCTTGCCAGAGGCTTTGGCCAAAAAGAGCAAAGTAAAAGGCTATCGCGTGTATTTGACGGCTCAGAACTTGCTCACTTGGAAGAGCTATAGCGGCTTTACCAGCGAACTTCCCGGTTCACCCGCTGAAGCCGGTATTGAAATTTCTGTTTACCCCACCTCTCGTACAATCATGAGCGGTTTGTCCATTCAATTTTAATTCGAAGATTCACCATGAAAAAGATATTAGCGTTCTCACTTTCAGCCGTACTCTTGTTGGGTGCCTGTAAAAAATCCTTTCTGGATGAGAAGCCCAGGGCTCAAACCCCTGAAGATTATTTTGCCAGTTCCACCAAAGCCCCCGAAGAAATTGTGACTTCGGTCTACAGCAAGCTGTACGATTGGAATCAACATTGTTTCTCTTGGATAGGAGTGACCTCTATTGCCGATGACAATGCCGACAAGGGCAGCGAACCTGGCGATTCGGGTACGGACAAAGACCAGTTGGACAATTATTCCTTTACCTCCACCTCGGCTTCGTTCAACGAAGTTTGGAATGCCAACTTCGAGGGCATTGCCCGCGTGAACAAGGCCCTTGATATGTTGGATAAATTGAATGTAGATCCCAATTTGAAGACCCGTTACCAAGGGGAGGTTCGTTTCTTGCGCGCCTACTACTACTTCCAATTGGTTCGCATGTTTGGCGGTGTGCCCGTCATTTCTCGTGTTCCCTTGACCGAAGATGAAATTCGCCAAGTCAATGTGCGCAACACGGCTGAAGAGGTGTACGATCTGATCGAAGAAGATTTGCAATTTGCTTCTGCTTCTTTGCCCGAAAACTACTTGATAGAAAAGGGTCGTGCCACCAAATGGGCGGCTGTTGGGATGCTGGCCAAGGTTCAGATGTACCGCCAAAAGTGGGACGATTGCGCGAGCAACTGCGAGAGTTTGATCAATTCGGGACTGTTTGAGTTGCACCCCAAGTACGAAGAGATTTGGCGCGAAGTAGGCGAGTGGTCGTCAGAGAGCATCTGGGAAATTCAGGCCAAGGGCGATTATCCCGCCAAAGGCATTCAACAGTACTTCTCTGTGCAAGCCCCTCGCGGTGCCGGCGGTTTGGGATGGGGATTCAATACCCCCACTCAAAAATTGTACGACGCCTATGAAGCGGGTGATGTTCGCCGCGATGCGACCATCATTACCTCGGGTCAAGTTCTGTGGGATGGCTGGCAGACCAATGCCGCGGCCCCGAACAAATACTACAACTACAAGTGCTACATTTCTGAGTCTCAAGAAACCTTTGCCAACAACCGTGATCAAACGAACAAAAACCTGCGCGTATTGCGTTATGCCGATTTGTTGTTGATCTATGCCGAAGCTTTGAATGAAAAAGGCCAGACGGGAGCAGCATTGCAACAGTTGAACGCGGTGCGCCAGCGCGCGAAGATTGGCAACAGCATGGCCGCCACCCAGGAAGAAGTTCGCTTGGCCATTTGGAACGAGCGACGCTTGGAATTGGCTATGGAGCACGATCGTTTGTTTGATTTGCGCCGCACCGGTCAAATTGCCGATGCCATCAAAGCCGACGGCAAGAACTTTGAAGCCGGTAAGCATGAGTTGTTCCCCATACCCCAGCGCCAAATTGATTTGAGCAATGGGTTGATGATTCAAAATCCTGGGTATTAAGGGATGAAAACCCTTGTAAAACTTGACTTTTTGATCACTTTGTGTTAAAATTACAAATACTAACAAAACCATAATACCATGAAAAAACACAACCTATTGACTATCGCAACTTTGGCTGCTGCTGCGGTTGCGATCCCCTTTGTTTCCTCTTGCAAAGACGATCCAGAACCCGAGCCCCCAATTGGAGGCGGTGGTTACACCAGCTCAGACGAAGTAGCGGCTGACAACTTGGTGGCCAAGTTCTCTTTTGAAGGAAACATGGACGACGCCAAAGGCAACATCACCGGTGGTTCTTCCGAGAACGTAAGCTTCGGAGCGGGTGCTAAGGGCCAGGCTTTCCAAGGGGCAGCCAATGGTTATGCGTTGTACAGCAGCGTGTCAAGTGCCATCTCTGGCTTGCAGTCAGTAACGGTTTCTACTTGGGTGAAAACCTCAGCTCACACCTCAGGTGCTGAGTCTTGGTTCCAGTTGTTGAACGATTCCAACTGGATTGGAAACTTGTTCATCTTGCAAGAGTCTGGAACTCCTGGCAACGATTCTACCCGCATCAAATTCACGGTGAACAATTGGGATGCTCCCGCTTGGAAAGAACAGTGGATGGA
>JALRLA010000265.1 GCA_023254645.1 Bacteroidia bacterium | reverse complement strand
CAGGTGTTGGCTGACATCTTTGCTGCCGCCAAAAACGTGAGCGCTTCTGCGGTGTACGCTTCAGGTGATAGCGTTGCCGTGAACTGGCCCTCATGGGCTCAGCGCCAGAGCAATTTCATGTTGCACCCTGTGTTCAATTCTTACCACATTGAGCACGACATGTTGCGCTACATCAAGTCTTTGGAAGCCAAAGACCTAAGCTTGTGCCACAGCATGATTTCCTTGGGTTCTTGTACCATGAAGTTGAATGCAACCACCGAGATGATTCCGGTTACTTGGCCTGAATTCAATTCTCAGCACCCCTTCGTGCCTGTTGATCAGGTAGAAGGATACATGGAGATGATCGAAGAACTCAACCAAGACCTGTCTGAGATTACCGGTTTCGACCGCATGAGCATGCAGCCTAACTCAGGCGCTCAGGGCGAATACGCCGGTTTGATGGTCATTCGCGAATACTTCAAAGACCGCGGCGAAGGGCACCGCAACATTGCCTTGATTCCTTCTTCTGCTCACGGAACCAACCCTGCTTCTGCCGTTATGGCGGGAATGAAGGTGGTGGTTACTGCATGCGACGAACTTGGAAACATTGACATTGCCGATTTGCGCGCCAAAGCCGAAGAGCACAAAGACAACTTGGCTTGCTTGATGGTGACTTACCCCTCGACTCACGGGGTATACGAGGCCGGAATTCGCGAGATCACTCAGATCATTCACGACAACGGTGGTCAGGTATACATGGACGGAGCCAACATGAATGCTCAGGTGGGACTGACTTCTCCCGGCATGATTGGGGCTGACGTTTGCCACTTAAACTTGCACAAGACCTTCTGCATTCCTCACGGTGGGGGTGGACCTGGTATGGGCCCCATTGGTGTAGCCAAGCATTTGACGCCCTATTTGCCTTCTCACGCGGTCATTCCAACCGGTGGTGAAAAGGCCATGCATGCGGTTTCTGCCGCCCCTTATGGTTCCGCTAGCATTCTCTTGATCTCGTATGCCTACATCAAAATGATGGGTGCCGACGGATTAAAAGCCGCTACCGAGATTGCCATTTTGAACGCCAACTACATGAAGGCGCGTTTGGAGAAAGAAATTCCCATTTTGTATAAAGGCGAGAACGGATTCTGCGCCCACGAAATGATTCTGGATACCCGCATCTTCAAACAGAGCTGCGGCATTGAAGCCGAAGATTTCGCCAAGCGTTTGATGGATTACAATTTCCACGCTCCAACCTTGAGTTTCCCTGTAGCCGGTACCTTGATGATCGAGCCTACCGAGAGCGAGAGCAAGGCGGAGTTGGATCGTTTCTGCGATGCCATGTTGAGCATTCGCGAGGAGATTCGCGCCATTGAAAACGGCCAAGCTGATGCCCATGACAACGTATTGAAGTCAGCGCCTCACTGTGCCGATGAAGTCATTTCCAGCGATTGGAATCACAGCTTCAGCCGTGAGCAGGCAGCCTTCCCCTTGCCCTATGTGAAAGCCAACAAATTCTGGCCTACCGTGTCTCGTGTGAACAACACCCACGGTGACCGCAATTTGGTTTGCGCTTGCCTACCTTTGGAAGCCTACGCCGAGGCCTAATCTTCGCGTAGCAGCGACCATGCATCGACTGCGCCATTGTTCTTGGCCCATTGGGCTTTTGATTCTGTACTACCTCTGGGGTCTGTTGACCCTGGAAAAGTTGGGGGTGCATTACGATGAACTCACTCAGCGCTACATTGGCATTCAAACCAACAAGTACCTCATTGGTACCGCTAGTCGGGCAGACATAGAGGAACACAAGTTCTTTGGTCCGGTCTTCGAGTCGTTCTGCTATTTGAGCGAGCAAGCCTTGGGCCCAGGTGCCAGTATGCGCTCCAAGTTGCTGCTGCGCCGTTTTTGGATTTGGTCCCTTTTTGTTTGGGCACTCGTCGCGTTCTACCGCATCTTGTTGAAGCGATTCGATCGCTCTGCGGCCTTCTGGGCGGTGGCATTGATCGCGCTCTGGCCACCCTTGTGGGCCCATGCCCACGTGAATTCGAAAGACGTAGTTTTTCTTTCCCTTCAGGTGTTGGCGGTTTCCTCTTTGATTGGCTACCGCGAAGGCTCGGGTTCCCGGACCTTGCATTTTTGGCTATTTGCCTTGCTCTCTGCCTGGGCGGCGAGCATACGCCTGGTCGGCGTATGCCTGCTGGGGCTTGCGCCCCTGCTGCTGGCCCGCGCAGGTTCCCAGGAACCAGACGGCTCCAGCCATCGGGCCAGCCGCCGCCCCGCCCTAGCCCTATTCGGAATTTCAGTTTTGCTCTTGTTACTCAGTTTCCCCGTGCTCTGGTCCACCCCCTGGAACCGTTTGGGCGAGATGTGGAGTTATGCCACCCAAAATCCCTGGCCCAACCCCAGTTTGTTCCTGGGAAATCAGCTGTACCCCGAATCCTTTACCCGTTGGTACTTGCCTGTATGGATGCTTTTCACCTTGCCTTTGGGCTTGCTATTGGTGGCCGGATGGGGGGCGTACCTGGGTATTCGAGCCTTGTCAAAAAGCAAGAAGTTGTCTTTTACCGATGCCCTCTTTTTGGCTTGGTTCGCTGTACCCTTTGTTTTGGTTATGGTGCTGAATCCGGTCCTGTACAACAACTGGCGGCATTTCTATTTCTTGGTCATTCCCATGGCTTATGTAGCGGCCTACGGTATTCAAGAATGGAACACTCGGTTGGGGTCCAAAAAGTTGAATTTGCTCCTGGGTATTTATACCTTGAACCTGGGTTTAATAGCCTTGATGCAACCGGGTTTGGCAGCCGTGCGCATGAACGATTTGTACAGCAAAGGTGTGCAAGTTTGGACAGGAGAGTCAAAACCTTACATGACCCAAGATTACTGGGGTTTGTGCACCCAAGACGCTCTAACGAAGTTGGATGATATCTCCCCGCAGAAGCAATTGAAGATTGCTTGCAAGACCGAGTTGGTCGAGCTTAGCTCTCATTTGTGGCCCATTGAGCGGGTGGTTCAAGTGCCTGTTGAGCGCGCTCGGTACTACTTTGATTACAACCGAGAAGGCTCCTGGTCTTGGCCTGAATTGGGATTCAAGGAGAAGGGAATGGGACTGCTCTTGATGGAGTTATACAACGGCTCAGAATCGGTGTTGCGGGTTTACGACTTGGAGCAAAAGAGCGAGAAAATCCAACTGTAGTTTAGGCCGAACTGCTAGAAATAAGCGGGCCTCCTGTCCGGCAGTACTTGTTTTTAGCTTACATCCACCCGGCCTCGTAGCGGCGTTCCTCGCCTTCATGGGAGATGTGTAAAGCCAAACGGTTGATGGGTTCTAAAAGGGATTCGCCGACCTGAGGCCACTCGATCATCCAAAGGGAATCGGGATCGTGCAAGCCTTCTTCGATGCCGGCGTCCCAGAGTTCAGATTCGTTTTCAATTCGGTACCAATCGCTGTGCATGAGGGTCAAGCCACTGGGTAAATCGTAAGCATTCACCAAGCCGAAAGTAGGGCTACTGACCGTTCCTTCGTAACCCAATGCCGCACAGAGTTTTTTCACCAGCGTGGTTTTGCCCGCCCCCACATCGCCTTCAAAACTGATGACTCGAATGGGGTCTTCTGTCTCTTCTGACTCATCGATCAGGGCTAAAATTTCTTCCACGACCAAATCAACGGCCTCTTCGGGAAGGACAAAAGAAAATTCTGCGGCCATCTTAGAAATCGGTGTCAACCACCTCGAAGATATACTCGTGGCGCTGGTTAGAGGGCATTTTGCTTACCGAGGTGACCGTGCGGGTCCAGTTTTCGGCCATAAGACGGTTTTTGGTGCAGGTATCTCCCTTCAGGTTTTTGATCTCCCAGAATTGGAACGGCATTCCCGGATTTTCATCTGGCTTGCGCACGCCCCCCATTTGGTTGGTTGTGGCCAATTGGATTATCTGTCCCGGCTGAACGGTGTCTTGGGTCCAAATCACAAATGCACCGGCATGCATGGTCGAAACAGCAATGGGCTGCTGGCTGGCATTCTTGAAGAACCAAAAGCGGTCTGTGTTTCCTTCG
>JALRLA010000261.1 GCA_023254645.1 Bacteroidia bacterium | reverse complement strand
ATTGAGCCGGTTGGCCGTTTGCCACAAATTATGGATCTTAATACAAGCAATAAGGATTCCGTTCTTCATCAAGTTAAATATATGTTGAGAGACGTGTTTTTAAGGAGTTATTTTATCACAAAGAACATGCACTTGGACATCAAGGATCAACGGTATATTGATGGTGTACTTCCAATGATTACATGGGGTATTGGTATTTCTGGATATAGAATTTTAGAAGTTAATTCTGTTGCCATTGATTCTAATGGCCAGTTTGTAACGTCGCCTGTGGATTTTGAAACTCAAGTATTTAAAACAGGGGTGCAGTTGAAAATATGTAAAGAAGGGGAAAATGCGATCAAGACGGTCAACTATTTGTCGGTTGATTTATCAAACAATGGTTTGAAAAAGAATGAACCTCTAAGACGATTCTTGACCCAATATTCAGATGTAGGCTCATTTATGAAAGCAGCCAGTTATTTGTGCCATTACAAGGGTTTTTCAGACATTCGAAACATTGTATTGAAGAATTCAATAATTCACTTACAAGACGATACGGGAATACCATATGAATATTTTAACAATAGCGCACATACCTCGATGCTATTTGGTGTTTACAAAAAACCGATAAAAGATTTTAGTGAGACATTATTTCAGCCAGATTTGGTAGATGCCTATAACGACTCGTCCAAATACTTCGGGTCTTTACCATTTTCTATGGGATATCATTGGGCTTCCAAGTTTCAAAATCAAATGGTCTTCTATAAAAATTAATTCAAGTTATAGTTTCTTTTATCTATTAATTTTCGAGTGATGAGAAATAACGATCGGGTTGATATAGAATAAAGAAATTAGCTTGTTGAGGCGTCCACCAACGGCAAAATTTACTTCCGAAATCACTAACACGAATGCAACCAATGCTATTTGGAGATCCTAACATCCCTCTCGATAATTCCCGCAATGCAACTTCATGTATTCCATTTCCATGCATTGCTTTCGTATAAGCTGAATCGGGCTTCATTAGTAAAAAATTGGGCAATTCGGTTCTGCCTCTATAGAAAGTAACTTCATGATTGATTGCGCCTAATTTTAAGTCATGTAGACTGTCGAGTTCGTTGTAGTCACGTTGGGTTTCCCAATTTCTACTAGATATATGGTAAAGTGGGGCGTAATAATGCCTAAAATTTCCAATAGGTAGCAATTGGAAATGTGTACGTTCGACTGTACCATCTGGCGCAGTTGTCAGCTTTATGTCCAGTCTTTTTGAAGAGACGGCAAAGCGTGCGATGAGTTGAAGTGTGTCTTCGTGTGCCTCACATAAACAAACAGATTGTCCGGAGGCGAAGGATTGATTTCCTATGTGGTTTACGGCACTCTCAATGGGTTCTGAGTAAAATTTCCATACTTGATTGTAAAAGTTAAGGGCCTCCAATTGGGCAAAATCGCTAGAATCAATTTTTAAATCTATTTGAGAGTTTTTCTCACTTTTAGGATCATAATTGCTAAGAAATTCTTTTACTTTTTCAGAAACTTGGTCGAAGTCTCTAAGGTTTTCTATTGATGGGTAAAATTCCTTCACTCCTCGACTTTTCATTTCGTCATTTAAAGTATTGAAATCACCCACTATATACCTGTTTGCATAAGGATGATTTTGGCCTAAATGTGAATTGTACAATTCTGAATAATGAAAGCCCACACGAGATCCTTTAGGATAAAAGGTCGAATCCCTGAGTAAAGGCAAATAACAGGGATTTGTTCTTGAGATTAGACGTATTTGGTTTTGGCTAAGTTCAGATATTAATACGGTTTTAACTTCAAGTCTCGGTTCAGATTTCGGTAATTGTTGAATCTTAGCAATCTTGGTTTCATGACCATTCCGAGATGTCCAATTTTTAAAAATGAAAAAACCAATAATGCTTATACAACCAATGAAAAGGCTGTAGGTTATATTCTTTTTATACATTTTGATAGAACATTCAAATTTCAAAATTATGGATTGCAATAAAAAGCATTTTTATCAATTTTTTGGTCTAATACGCGTTGTTTTATTTTCCAAGGAGCCAGGGGGTTAGTGTTATATTGTTTATTTTGCATCGCAACTTCTGTTTATAAATCCAATTTTGTAATGAAAAAAAGACTTTTTATTTATGTTTTAGGTCTATTGCCGTTTGTCGGGTTCGGACAAAATTTGTACACGAATAGTTCTAGCCAGTCACCCTATCCGTATTGGATTTACTTACCAGATAATTACAATGCTGATAGTGGATATAATTGGCCTTTAATGGTTTTCTTGCATGGTCGATCGTTGAGCGGAACGGATTTGAATTTGGTCAAACGATATGGATTGATTGCGGAAGTGAGAAAAGGAAGGTCTTTTCCGGCGGTCATTGTAGCTCCCCAGGTAAGAAAGGGCCAATATTGGAAACCGGATAGTGTTGTTAAGTGTATTCAATCAGTTATAGCTTCGAATAGCATCGATACCAATCGCATATCAATTACAGGAATGAGTTTAGGTGGATATGGTACGTTGCATACGGCAGGGAAATTTCCTAATATGTTTTGTGCGGCGGCTGCTTTTTGTGGGGGAGGTAAGACGGTTGATGGGTGCAGGTTATCGACAATTCCAGTTTGGATCGCGCATGGTAAAAGAGATGAGGCCGTCCCTTTCAGGGAATCGGTAGTTATGGCGAATGCCATACGAGAATGCAACGATCAGAATCTGCGGTTCACAGAGTTTGGTCAATTGAATCATGGTGCCTTGGAGAGAATGTTCCGAACGGAAGAGTTGTATGAATTTCTCTTGGGCAATTCCAAAGGGTCTGCGACGTTTTTTCCGGACTTTCAACTTAACACAATTCAGTACTGAGGATTAAGAATGGAGTGTCATTCACAAAAATCTACGGTGAATTGTTTTGTAACAAATTGGTTTCCTTCTATTTTTACATTATTAGCCTACCAAATATGAAAAATTTTAAAATACTCTCAACTGTTGTTTTATTCATTTCACTTGCTTTTGTGTCCTGTGGTCCTCCAGAAGAATTTGAAAAGGGAATGACAGAATTGTCAAATAAGAAGTTTTGTAAGGCCATAGGGGAGTTTCAGCGAATAGATGCTGAAGATAAAGAATGGCAAGATTCAGGTAAAGCGAGAATCAAGCAATGTTTTGTAGGCCTAATCAAGTCAGAAAATTGGGAAGATTTTGAAGAGGCGTGTAAAATGATGAAAGAGGACCAGAAGTTTGTTGGAGGCATGCAGCAATCATTGGTTGATTACATCTTGAAAAAGGGTGAGTCTGATACAATGTCTTATGTTTTCGACCTTTTGGATGACAAAGAGAATGGATTAACAGATGAGTTAAAGGGACAAATCAGCAATCAGTATCTAACTAACATTCTCACGAATTACACGTGGCAAGGTGTTGGAGGCTTTGCGAATCATAAGGTTTATTTCAAATGGGTAGAGAAAGAGGTAAAAGGGAAAAAAACCAGAAATTTACATGGATACAGTGATAACTATTATGATGGATGGACCAAGGATATGCTCATGTATATGAATGTGAGGTATTCAAAAAATGGAAAATTTTCTATGGTTCCAAGAATGTGGCGTTCATGGTATGGAGGATCTTCATTTTTCAAAGGAAATTGGGGCACAATCTCAATACTATCGAAAGAGAAATTTAAACTCTATTACGGCGGGATGTCGAATTCACAATATTTCGTAAGAAAGGAAAAGAGAAATAATTAGGTAAAACGCAAATTGGTAGAATTCAGAAACACTTTTTAATGGCAGAATCCCCTACTGTGTTTTTCTGAATTAGTGTCGTTTTCCTAGTCGAAGTAGAGCCCCCTATTCATTCAAGATCTTTCATTTGGTAGGGCTCGTCCCTTTACCTTTGAATCGTGTCAATTCTGAAAAAGCTGGCTTCGCAGACTGCCGTCTACGGTTTGAGTACGATGGTCGGGCGATTCCTGAACTTTTTATTGGTACCCTTGTATACCGCCAAACTGGCCATGGTCGGGGACTACGGGGTGGTGAGTGTGATGTTCGCCTACGCCTCGTTCGGAGCGGTTCTGGCCGCCTTGGGTTTGGAGACAGGCTTTTTCCATTTCGCCCGCAAGACCGAAAACCCGGCTCGTGTTTTTGCTACGGCAGGCCATGCGCTAATCATAACTGGATTATTGGCGGTTTTGACTGCCAAGTTATTTGCATTGCCCATCATGGATTTGTTGGGCTATCCCGAACACCCTGAATACGCCTTGTGGTTTGCCATTATTTTGGCGGCCGATGCTTTGTCTGCGTTAGGCTTTGCCTGGTTGAGGCAGCAAGAAAAGCCCTGGGCCTTTGCCGCCGTGCGGCTGACGAACATTGGGGTCAACATCGGGGCCAACCTGTTTTTCGTATTACTCTGTCCCTATTGGGCTTCGCAAGGACACGAATGGGCCGTATACTGGGCCAGGCCTGAACAAATGGTGTCAAACATCTTCCTTTCCAACCTGCTGGCCTCTGTGGTGACTTTGCCTCTGTTGGCCGGAGCTTTTTCCAATTTGCGAGAAGGACTGGATAGGGGCTTGCTCAACGACATGCTGCGCTATTCTCTGCCTATGGTAGTGGTGGGTTTGGCGGGTATGGTGAATGAAACCTTCGACCGTATTTTGTTGAAGCACTTGCTTCCGAATGGAAGTGCTGAATACGAGGTGGGTGTATATTCGGCCTTTTACAAATTGAGCCTGTTGCTCACTCTTTTTGTTCAGGCCTTTCGTTTTGCGGCTGAACCCTTCTTTTTCAGCCGAGCAGGTGATGAAAAAGCTCCCGAAACTTATGCCTATGTGATGCGCTGGTTCAGCTATGTAGTCGGGTTTCTCTTTTTAGCCACTCTGGTATCCTTGCCCTTCTTGGGCCCCTTGCTGATTCGCAACCCCCAATATTTTGCTGACAACCGCGGCATGTCGGTCGTGCCCATATTACTAGCTGCTAATGTCTGCCTGGGTTTGTATTACAATTTGAGTGTTTGGTACAAGGTGTCAGGCAAAACCCAATGGGGAGCCATCATCGCTCTTGGAGGCGCCTCGCTGACCCTGGTCGGAAACTTTTATTTGATACCCCGTTTGGGCTTTGAAGGTTCGGCTTGGACCACCTTGGGAGCCTATGCCAGTATGGTCATTGCAGCCTACATTTGGGGCCAAAAAGCCTACCCCATTCCCTATGAGTTGGGCAAAATTCTGCCCGCCTTGATCCTAGCCTTCGCCTGTGGTTACGCAGTTCTTACCATGCCGGAATTGCAGTCATTGGCATGGATGGCCGTTCCTGCTTACCTCATGGGTGTTTGGTTGATCGAGCGCCCCTGGAAACGCATAAAATCGAAATCATGAAATCCTTGAACATACCCATCATCAACCGTTCTCATCACCCCTTGCCCTCACACGAAACGGAGTTGAGTGCCGGGTTGGATCTGCGCGCTTTTGTGAGCGATCCTGTGGTCATAGCTCCGGGCGAGCGCACCTTGATTCCCACGGGTTTGTTCATGGCTCTCCCCAGCGGATACGAAGCTCAAGTGCGCCCCCGAAGTGGATTGGCGCTCAAGCATGGCATTACTGTTTTGAATAGCCCTGGTACCATCGATGCTGATTACCGAGGGGAAGTAAAGGTGCTATTAATCAACCATGGATTGGAGCCCTTTGAAGTGAAAGACGGAGACCGCATGGCCCAGATGGTCATCGCCAAACACGAACGCGTAGACTGGACCTTGACTGACTCATTGGATGCAACTGAGCGCGGTGCAGGAGGCTATGGTTCAAGCGGGGTTTGAGACCTGCAATTCGTCAAAAGTTCACACTCATTAAACAAGTCTGAAAGGGAAAAGTGCCTTTGATTGGCGTACTTTGTGCCCGTTTTTGGCCCTAAAGCCACGAATACTATGAAACTAATCATTCCTATGGCCGGGCGCGGCAAGCGCATGAGGCCTCATACACTGACCACTGCCAAACCCTTGATTCCCGTTGCGGGCAAGTCGATTGTGCACTGGTTGATTGAAGATATCGCCGCTATGACCGACGAGCCCATCGATGAGGTAGGCTTTGTCATCGGTGATTTTGGTGCCGAAGTAGAAACCCAATTGTTGGCCATTGCCGATCAAATTGGTGCCAAGGGCCGCATTTTCTACCAAGAAGAAGCCCTGGGAACGGGCCATGCCATTCTCTGCGCCAAAGAATGCTTGCAGGGAGAGGTAATCGTGGCCTTTGCCGATACCTTGTTCCGCTCTGATTTCCGTTTGGATCGCAGCAAGGATGGGGTCATTTTTGTTCACCAAGTAGCCAATCCCGAGCAGTTTGGAGTCGTGAAATATAACCAAGAAGGTGTCATCACCGATTTCGTGGAGAAACCCACCGAATTCGTTTCCGATTTGGCCATTATTGGCATTTACTACTTCAATAGTGGAGAAACCTTGAATGCGGAATTGCAGTATTTGATTGACAACGACATCAAGGAAAAAGGCGAATACCAGTTGACCAATGCCATGGAGAACATGAAACAGAAGGGTATGCAGTTCATGCCCGGTAAGGTTGACGAGTGGTTGGATTGCGGCAACTACGCGGCCACAGTTTACACCAACCAACGCGTGTTGGAAAACAAGAAAGAACAGTTTGGTCTGACCCTAGGGCGTTTCCCTGAGCATGTGCAGATAGTAGAACCTTGTTATATTGCCGAAGGTGTAGAATTGAGCCATTGCCAGATCGGGCCCCATGTGGCCATTGGCAAGGGCAGCAAGCTCGAACACTGCAACATCAGCAACAGCATACTCCTGAACGAATGCGACTTGACTCATTTTCAATGCCAAGACTCCATGATCGGAAACCAGGTTTCCATCGACGGGCGCAGCCAGGTCTACAGCATTGGAGACTTCTCTTCACAGGGTTGATGCTCTTCCTGCTTGGGTCTGTTAGGGCCCAGGTAGATTCAATTGCCGGGGTGAACCCTACGGCTCGCGAGGTGTTGACCCCTCTGTTGCAATTTGAACAAAAGTTCAGGGCCGCCGAGCTAGCGCGTCTGAACGGCGATGCCGAAAAGGCCAAATCGGCCTTTGCAGCCCTGTTGAGTTCCCAAGTCAAATCGGGTCCTCATTTGGCTCTGCCCGCTTACCGCTATGCCCAGTTGAATATGCCCGATTTCAAGGCTGCCTTGTATTGGTTGGAAAAGGCCCTGCAGTACAATGAATTTCAAGACACTGGTCTTTGGTTGGCGGTGTTGGATGCCCAAGCCGAGGTATACAAACAAATGGATGATCCCATGCAAGCAGCACTATGTTACGAGCAAGGGTTGGCCTTGACGCCCCGTTCCTATTCTCGCCATGTCGATGCCGTAGAAGCCTGGTTCAAGGCAGGCCAGATTTCCCAAGCAGAGTCCCTATGGAAGCAGTGGGGCGAGCGATTTGGAAAAGGCCCGCAATGGCAATACTGGGCGACGCGTTTCATTGTCCCTGAGCGGGAAGCCCCAACCCAATCAAGCCCAAGCGATTTGATCTTTGTGGCTCCAGGTGGCGCCGAGCAGCGCTTGCAACAATTGGCGGCCGAGATTCGTCAACATCCGACGGCAGCCGGAATGGAAGAGTTAGCCGCTTGGATGTACTTGAACGGCGAGGTAGAGGAATTGTTCGCTTTGGCTACGGAATTGGAGGCCTTGTACCCCTTTTCACCCGTACCTGTCAGGGTAGCAGCCCTGGCTCGATGGGCCAAAGCCATGCAAGAAGCCCAAACCTCAGGTTGGTTGTTGCCGCTTTTGAACGGATTGAGACCCTTGGCACAGCAAACCTTATCCATTTATGGCGCTGAATCTTTTGAAAGCCTAAACGAAAACAGGCCTTTGTACCAGTTCTTGCTGTACGATGATTGGGTGTTCTTGGCCGAGCAATTCAAAAAATTGGAGCAACCCTTGGAGAACCGAAATTTACAGGCCGAGTGGAAAATGGCACGCGACTTGCACAAGCAGCGCGGCTGGCCAATATCGGCTCGCTGCCAACCTTACATAATAGAATGAAAATGAAATACCTATTTCTCGCCCTTTTTATGATGACGGCCTCTTTGACTTGGGCCCAGCAGGATACGACTTTCTCTGACGAGTTGAACGCTGGTGACACTGCAACGATAGAATCGGCTGTTCACAACTGGGAGTATCTAGCCGCCCGATACGATGTCATGGCTGTGGGATTTGGTCAGGAAATGGGCCTCATATTGAGCGTTCGCATGCGAAGGGACAGCATTGTATGGTTCTCCATACAAGCCGCTTTAGGCATTCAAGTTGCCAAAGGCTTGCTGCGCAAAGACTCCTTTTTCATGATGGATTTGTACAACCGCAAATACTACAGCATGCCTGCTGAACGCATGACTGAATTGCTTGGTTTTTCCTTGCCATTGACAGCTTTGCAAGAGATGTTGATGAACCAAGAATCAGCCTTTGGGCCCTGTTTGTGCATGGCCTATGAGGAAGGAGCTCAAGGGGAAGCTTTACGAATCAAAGCCAAATACCACGGATTGGATGTGAGTTACCTCCCCGGCACCATCAATGATTGCAGCTGGGAAGACAGCAGCTTGGTGTACCGTGGCCGTTCGGCTACGTGGAAAGGCGAGAATGAAGCACGCACCTTGCTTCATTGTGCTTCTGTGAATGACCCTGCCAAAACCTGGCGTCTGACTTGGGCCTACGATGAATTTACCGAAGGGGATGGCATGAACATGCCTCAGTTTATTCGTCTGTTGGGAGGAGAAACGAAGGCATCCGCTCAGAATATCGTACAGGCCTCTTTGCGGTTAAAAACGGCAAGATTTACGTCTATACCTTCGTATCCATTCGCCGTACCTGATGGGTACGAGCTCGTGGAGTATTGAAGAATTGCCTAAAAATAGGATTGATTTGGATCGCCGCCTTCTGGTTGGTGAATTCGCTGCATGCCCAATCTCGTTCGAGTTTGGAAAAGAAACGAAAGAAGGCGGAGTCTGACATTGCCGCCAATCGTAAAATTCTCAAAACTACCCAAAAAGAAAAAAAAGCAACCCTGTACAGGCTGAATGCACTGAATCAAATTATTGTTCAAAGCGAACAGCTACTTCGCAATTTGCAAGAAGAGGTACAGGTATTGGACCTCGAAACTCAAAACAAACAGAAAGAATTAGACCGTTTGCAATTCGCCTATGAAAAGGAGAGGGTAAAATTAAAGAGGACAATCATTCAAGCTTATAAAACCCGAAAAGGGGGGCAAGAAGTTGCATTTTTATTATCGGCGAAGAACATTCGTCAAGTCATGCGTCGCATGAAATTCTTGCGAAAATTGTCTGATTTTAGACGGCATCAGATTGCGTCAATCAATGCACAAGCAGAAAAGGTGCAAACCACATTGGCCGAGTTGAATCAACTTAGAAAGGAGCGCTACGGTTTGTTGGGCAATCAACGGCTGGAAATGAACAGGCTCGAAAATGACAAGAAGTCCAAGCAGCAAATGGTGACAGCGTTGACTGGAAAAGAAGCAGAATTGAAGAAACGCATTGAGAAAAATCGCGCTAAAGTAGCCCAGTTAAATAAAGAAATCAGCAAGGCTATTGCGCGTGAAATTGAACGTGAACGACAGCGCCAGGCAGCGAAAAATAGTGCTCCAAAATCATCGGGAACGGCAAAGTCAAGTCCATCAAGTTCAACCTTGACACCTGAAGCACGAGCTTTGAGCGCTGACTTTGTTAACAATAAGGGCGGTTTGCCCTGGCCGGTTGAACGCGGTTTTATATCACAGAGTTTTGGCACGCACCAGCATCCGGATTTGCCGGGCATCACGACGATCAACAACGGGGTAGATATCACCACCCAATCGGGGGGAGAGGCGCGCTGTGTGTTTAAGGGAAAGGTATCGGCGATTTTGACCATTCCTGGCCAAGGCCAAGCGGTCTTGGTGAACCATGGGGAGTACTTTACGGTGTATACCCGGTTGTCAAAAGTTTATGTGGCCAAGGGCCAAGAATTGAGCTCGGGTACCAAACTGGGCCAAGTTATGACCGACGAAGAAGGCCGAACCATTTTGAACTTTCAAGTATGGTTGGGTCAGGCCAAGCAGAACCCTGCCTCTTGGATTCGCGGGCGATAAACCGGTTAAGTCCCACTGATTTTGCGGCTTCGGCCACAATCCCCTCATTGATTATCTTTGTTCAAGCATGAGCCAATCACAGTCCATTCAATCAGTCGCCGTCATCGGTGCCGGTGTCATGGGGTCGGGTATCGCCATTTCTTCGGTTTTGGCGGGGTACAGAACCCTTCTGTTTGACCTGCGCACGGAGGCAGTTGAAAAGGGGGAGGCTTATGTGCTCAAGCAATTGCAATCCTCATTAGAAAAAGGCCGCATCGACCAAGAACAGCACGACAAAGCGCTAGCATTGTTGCACCCTTGCACCGATTTCTCGGCCCTGAAAGCCGACTTCATTTTGGAGGCTGTGGTGGAGAAACTTGAAGTAAAGCGAGAGCTGTTCGCCAAGTTGGAAGCTCAGAATAGCCCCGATAGCATTTTGGCCACCAATACATCCAGCATTCCCATTACCCAAATTGCCTCAGGGTTAACGCATCCGCAGAGAGTGGTAGGGGTACACTTCTTCAACCCTGCTCACATCATGAAATTGGTGGAA
>JALRLA010000253.1 GCA_023254645.1 Bacteroidia bacterium | reverse complement strand
GAACATCAACCCCGATTCGCTGAAGGTGCAGCAAGGGGTGGTTGTTGAAGAGTTTAAACAGCGCTGCTTCAACGCGCCTTTCGGCCAGTTGTGGCACCATGTTCGCTCGCTCTTGTACGCCCCAGAGAGTTCCTATTCTTGGCCTACCATCGGCCTCAACTTCGAGCAAATTGAAACCGCGAGCCTGGATGATGTTCGCGCCTTTTACGATCGCTTTTACCAACCCAACAACGCCATTCTCAGCTTGGCCGGCGCATTAGACGAACACGAGGCCCGCCGCTTGAGCGAAAAGTGGTTTGGCGACATCCAAAACACCCAAACCCTAGGCCCCCGAGAGTACAATACCACAACCGCGCCCTTGCAAGCGCCCATAGAACAGCAGGACCTATCTCCCGACAAGGCTGTTTTTCTGGTTTGGCCCACGCCCAGCCACGCCGACCCCGAATCAAACGCCCTGGATCTGTTTGCTGAAATACTCGGCGGCTCAGACGCCTCTCCCCTTCATGAAACCCTGGTCAAACAAGAGGGCATCATGTCAGCAGCCGAATGCTTCTGCATGAAAGGCCTCGGCGAAGGCTTTTTCATCCTCTACGGCATCTTGGCTGACGGCATTTCCCACAGGGCGGGCCAAGAAGCCCTGTTGCGCGTTCTCGAGGAAACGATCAAAACTGCGGTGAATGAAGACCTCTCTTCGGTCAAAAACCGATTGCTTACCCAGCTCCTGTACGAGCGCATCAGCCCGGCCCAACAGGCACAAAAAATTGCCTATTACGCTGCCCTAGATAAACCCGAATGGTTTGATCAAGAAGCAGAAATGCTCGAATCTGTAAACTTGGTCAACTGCAAAACCGCGGCCCAATCGTTCTTAAACGCCGACTCGGCCCGTCTTCTGTTTTATTCTCCCCACCATGCTTGATCGTAGCCAAAAACCCACCACCCAAGCGGTCACCCAGTTTACACCCCCCTCTTGCGGCTTCGAACAACGAAACGGTCGCTGGTTGCACCTTGGTCCCAAAAGAAACATTGGGCTCACCCGCCTGGAATTGCTATTCCCTGGCGGCAGAGCTGTTCAAGACCAACTCCTTCAAGCCAGCGCCAGCCTCAACTTGCTGCTGAGCGGCAATGCCAACTTTAGCGAATCACAGCTGCTGAAGAAAATTGACT
>JALRLA010000243.1 GCA_023254645.1 Bacteroidia bacterium | reverse complement strand
CTTCACTGACACCCTACTCACCAAGTCAAACTGGAAGCACCAAGGTATACAAAACACCGTGACCCGCTGCCGAATGGGCACCTTATCGGGGGTAGGGCCGCGCTATGCCATTGTAGACATACAAGGAGATACTGCCTATGCCTCAATTGGCTCCAACAACACCTTCATCAGCAACAAAATCACCAACTTCTTTACGGGAGCCATTTACGGTCGTTACTTGAACAACGAATCCTTTATCGGGAATATCATCAACCGCAGCGATGCAACTTCGAGTACAAGCATGGACAGCATTTGCACCGTCATCAATTTGGCCAACCTCACCAATAGCAAAGGCACCGTTCAAGTTCGTCAGAATAAAATCAGCGAGCTCCCCATTGCCTTCAGCAGCAAACCCAAAAGCTCGGTTGCCCTTGTTGTGACTTTGATATCGGTTGATAAAGCTTGGGTGAAGAATTCTGGGTCCGGCATTTTGATCAAAAGCAATGTCATTCAAGACATTTACGCCCACCGCAGCATCACCGGAGTATCCATCACCAGTGCACACAATGCTATCGTTCAAGAGAATACCATCAAACGATTGTATACCCTTAGCCAGAGCTACTCCAACTATGGGATCTATGCGAACGATGTTCTCAATCCAAAAATCAATCAGAACACCATCAAGCATTGTTTGTTCGACACCGCTTCCTATACGGCCGCATTTATGGTCCAGGTGCAAAATGTGACCAGTGGCAGTTCGGGAATGATGGAGTTCAATGACAACCTGATTGATTCCAATACGGCTGGATATTACATGTATGTGACCTACATCTATGGCAATCCCAATTACCCGTACAACATTGACATGCGTCGCAACCGCATCACGTTCAACAAATCCACCTATCAATGGGGTTTTCTCTTGGGCTTGTACCTCATCTATCCTGAAAAAGCCAATGTAGTCAGCAACGTATTGGCTCGTAACTACTCACCGCGCGAGGTGTTGCTATCGGAAATCATTGGCACCTATTTGAATGCGAGCAACAGCGAACTGAATGTGATGTACAACACCTTTTCGCACAACGACAGCAACAATTTCGTTTCCACCTATTTATCGCTCATGTCCTATGTGTATGGATTCGGCGACATCAATTTTGTCGGCAATGTCATCGATGCGCATGGGGGTGGCCAAACCTACATGGCTTACCTGATTGGCAACAATTTGAAAGAAGTCGATCACAACTCTCTGTGGAGCGACGGCACTTTTTCAGCCGAGTATTATTACATGGGAAGCACCTTCTACAGTGACTTCGCCAGCTGGTC
>JALRLA010000197.1 GCA_023254645.1 Bacteroidia bacterium | reverse complement strand
CCAATTACGTTTCCTACCGCACCAAAGACAAATACTTGGGTATTTGGACCTTGAGCGATACGACCCCTTATCCGCGGGCGCAATTCAGCCATGTGGGCAAATGCGAAAACGATTCAGTTGCCTTCAGCGATTTGTCGGTGGCCAACGGTGACCAAATCATCAACTGGCAATGGAGCTTTGGCAACGGCGCTCTGAGCGGAGACCAAAACCCGGTCGCCTACTACACCCCTGAGGGGAATTACAAGGTTCGTTTGATCATTCAATCGGCCTCTGGATGTCAGGACACCGCTTACCGCGATGCCTTCATTTACGGCGCTCCCAATGCCAACTGGGTGGTCAAAGACACCTGCGAGAACACCACGGTCAAATACGAGTCGTTCAGCTTCCCAGGTAGCGGAATGTTGGCCGCTGAATATTGGGATTTTGGCGACGGGTCGGCCCAAGCTTCTGGCAAAAAAGTCAGCCATTATTACAGTGGCACAGGCATCCCTCCCGTGCGCTTGATTGTTTACAACAGCAACGGGTGCAAAGACACGATGCTTCGAAACGTTTACATCGCACCAAAGCCCTATGCGGCATGGTCGGCGAGTCCAGATTGTGAAGATGTGCCCATTTACTTCACAAACGGCTCTGGACCCGGCGCAGGCAGCATCAGCGGCTACCGCTGGAATTTTGGAGATGGCCAACGCGCGACTTCCCAAGACGCCAGCATCATTTACCGCGATTTCGGGGTGTACCCCGTCAGCATGATCGTAGAGAACTCCTACGGCTGCGAAGACACGTCCATACAGAACATCGAAGCCTATGCCAGAGCTATTGCGGCTTTTGACTACAGCCCCGATTATCCGGATATGTTATCACCGGTAACCTTTACCAACAATTCGCAATACGATTCTCTTTGGGATTGGAGCTTTGGTGATGGCTATTTTGACCAAACTGAAAATCCCGTTCACGCCTACAATATCAACGGAACGTATCGCGTCAATTTGATAGCCAATAATGTGCACGGCTGCGCCGACACTACCTATAAGGATATTCGCGTCAAATCCATTCCCTTGTATTGGATACCCACTGCCTTCACACCAGGCAACACAGACCCCTTGAACGAAGGTTTTGGTTTGTTCACGCCCATCAGCATCTCTGCCTTCCACATGCAGATTTACAACCGTTGGGGAGAATTGATTTACGATACGACCGACCCAGCCGCTCATTGGGATGGAACCGTCAAAGGAGAATACGTCATGGGAGGCAATTATGTGTACAACATGAGTTTCCGCAACCCCGAAGACGAAATTCAAGTTCGCCAAGGCCAGGTCATCGTCATTCGTTAAGGCTTCATCGGTTCTAGTTGCAGATTGCGGCAATTCGTTGTAATTTGTGAGTACTATGTTACCTACTATTTCCTTTTTCATCGCCGTCTTGGTGGTAGTTTTCATGGGAGCCAAAGTCGTTCCCCAACAGTCAGCTTATGTCATTGAGCGACTGGGAAAATTCCATTCGGCCTTGAATCCCGGCTTGAACATCATCATCCCCTTCATTGACAAAGTGGCTTACCGCTTTTCGCTGAAGGAAATGGCCCAAGATATTCCCGAGCAGATTTGCATCACGGCAGACAACGTCCAAGTGGGCGTAGACGGCGTGGTTTTCCTTCAAGTGATGGACCCACAAAAAGCCGCATATGGCATTGGCAACTACATGTTCGCCGTCACTCAGTTGGCCCAAACCACCATGCGAAGCGAGATTGGCAAAATCGATCTGGACAAATGTTTCGAAGAACGCACCAACATCAACATGGCCGTCGTCAGTGCCATTGATGAGGCCGCTCAAGGCTGGGGCGTCAAAGTGCTTCGCTACGAAATCAAGAACATCACCCCTCCTACCACGGTGCTCAATGCTATGGAAAAGCAGATGCAGGCCGAGCGCGAAAAGCGAGCCAAAATCTTGTATTCAGAGGGTGAAAAGCAGAGTGCCATCAACGTGGCCCAGGGTAACCGCGAAAAGGTCGTATTGGAATCAGAAGCAGAACGCCAGCAACAAATCAACAACGCTGAAGGTGAAGCTCAAGCGATTCGCGCCATTGCTCAAGCGACTGCTGAGGGCATTGACTTGGTGGCAGCCGCCATTCAAAAACCCGGCGGATTGGAAGCCGTTCAACTTCGCGTGGCGGAGAACTTGGTGGAGCAATACGGCAAACTAGCCAAAGAGACCAACACCATGATTTTGCCAGCCAATTTTGCGGATGTGGGATCGTTGGTTACCGCCGCGATGTCTGTGGTCAAGAATCAAAAATCCTAAATGGACATGGTCGACAATTTTGATATCGCTACTGCCCGTACTCTCTGGTTAGCTCTGGGTTGTTTGCTCATGGCGGCCGAAATGCTGAGCGGGACTTTTGTATTGCTTTGCGTAGGTCTTGGAGCTTTATTGACAGGCTTGTTGCTCAGTTTGGGCTTGGATTTAGGTGGAAACGCCCAGCTCATCATAGCCGCTATCGGTTCAGCCGCTTCCTTGTGGTTGCTGCGCAAACCGCTGTTGGACAAATTCGGAAAGTCGGCTGGCTTTGACGAACATGCGGGCCAGCGGGTCAAAGTCTTGTCTTGGAACGGCCAAGAAGGTCGTGTGCGTTACCGGGGTAGCGATTGGTCAGCCAAAACGGAGTCTGATTCGCAACCCGCCGCCGAACAAGAAATGATCATTGAGCGAGTAGATGGCTTGACTCTTTGGGTAAAGTGATTCGTAAAAGAACGCACAGAGATCATAGAGCTGTTCTTTCTTCCTTTTTTATAGAAGCGTTGATCCAACAGGTCAGCGCTTTGTTTTTAGTCCAAATCCAACAATTGGATATGGTTGCGGTGCAACGCCACCAAGCCCCGCTGTTCCATTTTCTTGAGCAAGCGCGAAATGACTTCTCGAGACGAGTTCAAGTCATTGGCAATCTCTTGGTGAGATAGAAAAATATCGCTGCAATTGTACTGGTCTTGCTGTTTTTTGAGGTAGAACTCCAGTCGCTCGTCCATGCTGCGAAAGGCCACGTTGTCGATGACATTCAACACCTCGTCAAAACGATTCCTGTAGGTAGCAATGACAAACTCATACCAGGTGCGGAATTCTTTCATCCAATGGCTCATGCGCTCAATGGGAATACTGAGTAGCAATGAATCTTCTGAGGCCACCGCCGTTACTTGACTGGCTTCTGAACGAGTAGCACAGACCATGCTCAAGGCACAGGCCTCGCCGGGGCTGAGGTAATACATAAAGAACTCCCCCCCATCATCGCCCTTGCGGTAAATTTTCACACTTCCTTCTAAAACCAAAACAGCTGAAGCAATGTACTGCCCTGTGCGCAACAAGGTATCTCCTGACTCCACCTGGCGCAATTGGGCATATTCCTCCATCTCTGTCAACAAGTCAGGCTCAAAACCCGGGAAAAGGGCTTTTAATTTCTCTTGTGTGCTGAATTGATCGCTCATTCCGAGTTTCAAAAATCTACATTATTTGCAAGATTCGACTCGATCGCTGAGAAATTGCCGAATTTTGCAGGGTGTTGCACATCGGCCAATCCCAAACCTTGACCATTTCCCGCTCTGCGCCTGTTGGAATGTATCTGATATGCGAAGATGCTCAGGAGGTATTGTTGCCCAATAAATTCGTTACCCGCGACATGAGCATAGGCCAAGATGTAGATGTTTTCGTATACAAAGATTCAGAAGATCGAATTGTGGCCACCACTGAGCAACCTTACATGGAATTGGGTGACTTCGAATTCCTCGAAGTTGTAGCCGTCAACCGGGTTGGGGCATTCGCCGACTGGGGCTTGGACAAGCACCTACTCATCCCCTTTCGAGAACAAAACCGGGCCATGGTGATAGGTGGTATATACCTGGTTCATCTTTATTTGGACCAAGCCAGCCAACGCTTGGTGGGCAGCACCAAAACCAACAAGTTCCTGCAAACCGAAAACCTGCAGGTTCAAGAAGGCCAAAGGGTCTGGATTCTTTGCAGCGAAGCCCGAGAAAACGGCATGCAAGTCATTGTCAACAATCGCTACAGAGGTATCGTTTACAACAACGAAGGAGGCGACAAACTCCAATTGGGGGAACGAATGGAAGCCTACATTAGCAAGGTTCGTCCCGAAGGATTGCTAGACATTCGACTCCATCCTATTGGACGAAACCGCATCCCAAAATTCGAAGGCCTGATACTTGAGGCCTTGGAACAAGCGGGGGGCCAACTGCCCTTCGGCGATAAAAGCAGCCCTGAACTCATTCAAGAAAAATTTGCCATGAGCAAAAAGGCCTTCAAAGAGGCCTGCGGCGGCCTTTACAAAAAGGGGCTCATTAGCATTGAAAAAGAGGTCATTAGAACTCGATACTAATTTTAGGAACAGCCTATTTGATTCGGCAGGCTTAACATGGCCCAAGCTTGTGTTTTATATCTTTGAAGCATGTTATCTAGAAGTACCCTTTTGGGGCTCTTGGGTTTGATAGCCTTTCTACAATCCTCTTGCAACAAGAACGAGATGGATTTCAATAAGTTCAATGGCTACAAACCTTCACCCGAAATCATCACTCCGCTGGCTCAAGTTTACTTAAAAGCCTCCGACCTACTCAAGCAAGACAGCATAATCCAGTATGATCCCGATGGGCTTATTCGCTTTGTGTACCGAGATGATTCTGTGTACTATATGGGCGCTGATAGCGTATTGGACAACATCAACTTCTCGAATGCCGCCGTTGACTACACATTGGGAAATGTCACTCTACCCAGCATATTGTCGACTAAGTCAATCACGTTGAATGAAATGTTGGTAGACTTGGACCCAACGACCTCACAATTTTTTACTGACAACGATGGCAAGGACACCCTATTTCCCGCATTCAATGATGCTTCAAATACCTCCTATAATGCGAATAAGGCGACAAACTACGAATACGTAAACATCAGCCAAGGGCATATGGTCATTGCTATAGAAAACACCTTCCCTGTAGAAATCACAGAATTCAAGTTTCAAGTGGTAGACAAAACCTACAACCGCACTTCGGGCGTCTTTTCCCACAAAAATATATTGCCCGGAGCTACATCAAAAGATTCGGTCAATGTGGCCTGGCAGACCTTAAGTAACAATTTGGGCATCATCTTGACATCCATAAAAGTGGCGGGTTCAACAGGAAATGTGCGCATCGACTTGACCGATGCGATCAACATCAGTTTGAGTGGAAAAAACTGGGTAGTCAATGGCGGTAAAGCCATCATCAGCAACCAATCGATACCCAGCCAAGTGTTGAGCTTTGACATGAGCGACCCGAACAGTGATTTCCGATTGAAAAACGTGCGCTTCGGATCAGCCAAAATGTCGTATCAAGCCACTTCTGATTTTGCGGAAATCCTCAACCTAACGGTGGGATTCCCTGATGCAACTGTATCGGGTTCTCCCCTAGCTACTACCTCCTTGAGCCTTCCCAAAGGAAGCCAGTCGGGTACTTTTGATTTCAGCAACGCCAATTTGCATTTGGGATCAGTACCCACCCAGGCCTACAATATGCTGAGGGCGAGCATTTCCGGATCCATCCAATCTTCAGGCCAATTGGTGGTATTTGACAGTGCCGACAAAGTGAGCATTGACATTGACCCAGGATCGGTCGTTGTCGAC
>JALRLA010000163.1 GCA_023254645.1 Bacteroidia bacterium | reverse complement strand
CAAAAAGCGCAACGAATTCATGATACTATGATGGACAAAGCCACCCTTCAACCTGTATCCCTTCCAGGTCAAATGTATATTATCACTTGTAGCATATCCGTCTGAACCCCATTGACGAATCGTGCCCAACCCCCCTGATATGTCATACCAATTCCAAAATGCGCAGTCATATTCTCTAGCCAGATTTTTCATCAGATCGCGAAATTCCACACCGGCCGTAATGATATGGCCTTTGTAAAATAGATCTTGAGTGGTAGTAAGAACTATAACGACATTCGGATTTAAACGCCGAAAAGAATCAACGGCTCGTGCCACCGTATATCGAATTTTGGGGTCTACACGGTTGGTATAAAGAATATTATTGGTTCCGAAATCCAAGAAAACCAAATCTGGCTTCAAGGCCATGGCTTGAGCTGGCATGGCATTCAACCGTAAAACAGACTCCATTGGCGCCGCACCAACACCCAATGAATGATAAACCAAACCTGTAGCATTTACAGTTTCAAAGTTCATGCCGTAAAATGTAAATCGAATTCCACTATCGCCAGGGTTTATCAATTGTATGTTCACTTGATCAATTTCACCTTCGTATTCCAATTCGTAGTAGGGAAGTCCTGCGAATCGACTTCGATTTTCCTTGTCAAACGTGTAGGAAGTTTCATTGATTAAAACCTCGAAATCGGGGGTCCAATCATCGTTATCAGCCAAAATCCAAATGAGGTGTTTGCGGTCTTGTAGCGGGGTTTTGAAGTCCCAATTCAAGGAAGCTAGAAGTTCTTCGCTTTGAACCGTCATTCCCATCACTCCCAATGGCAATTTTGGACGCAGCTGAAAACTCTTGGCATAAGACCATGAGCCTTGTGAAGTGGACTTATAGTTAATAGATGAATAAGTATTGGCCGCTCCATAATTGAAAACCAGACCTCTACCAGCATCACCAAATTCTCCTTGTAAGGCATTTCTTGCCTCTGTAACTAATACTTCGGCCTGAACATGACTTGCACCATAATGAAAGATTACAGCCTTGTCCGTGTTTGCTTTCTGAAATACCTCGGTCAATTGTTGACCTGTTTTGGCCGAAAAAAACTGAAAATAACTGTATGAAGTATCTAAATGCAGAGATGCTGGTGCTCCAGAATAAAATTGAGCAAAAAGTACGAACGGGAAGAACAGAGAAATAATACTGATAAAACGAACCATTAATTTCATTTGAGGACAAAAACAATACCAAATATGACTATTCACCATTGCTGTCGTTTTCAATTTTGTCAATTACGTCAGGAACAAGAGGAATCACACTATCGTTTGGAGCAGCCGGGATTTGACTGGGAGCCGGAATCAAACTATCGGATTGAATGGAATCACTTTCCGTGCGCCTAGGTCGCATACCCACTCCGCCTTCGCCCAATTTGCGCATCATATGAATGGTCCCATTTGACATAGCTCCATACATACCCAATGCAAAAATCAAATCG
>JALRLA010000120.1 GCA_023254645.1 Bacteroidia bacterium | reverse complement strand
ACCAATACTCCAAAAAACAGAAAGACAGGGTGGTACAAGCTTAAAACTAACAAACCAAAGATGATTTGCAAGGAATGAGCAGTGAAGTCAACGAGCAATTTTGAAAGAGATTTTTGCAAGGTGACTATGTCCAAGAAATAGGCGGTTTTCTCTTTGAATTCAGACCCTTGAACTTCTTTGAGCTTGGCAATAATGCGCTGCTTGAACTGCAAGGCTACGCGAACGAAAAGTTTTCGTTGTATGCTGTCGAGAATGCTGATTTGAGCCAATTTGGCAACCCCTCCAAGTGTCACCGCACCGACCAAAATCATGATGATGATGACCCAGCTAGCGCTGAGCCTTCCGGCCATAACGAGGCCTACAATGGCTTGAATTCCAAGCGGTAAGGCCAATGAAATCAGCCCCGCTAAGGCTGCATAGGTATACAAGAATCTGAGGTTTCTTTTTTCTTGGGTCAACAATGAAAGCCAAGAATTGAAAACCGGCCTAAATTCTTCGTTTGGAGAATGGACATTGGGTCGGTTCATTTTAACAGTAGAACAAATCTAAATAAGAATGGTTTAAGGCTTTGAATTAGGAGCGTCAAAATTTGGTCACTTGCCCCGACCTTGAATCATGATCAAAACCGTGTAAATCATGATTTTGATGTCCAATCCAAGGCTCATGTTTTCCAAATAGAGTATGTCAAATTGCATGCGTTTGACCATCTCCTCAACATTTTCGGCATACCCGTATTTGATTTGACCCCAACTAGTAATTCCAGGTCTAACACGGTGAACACGGCGGTAAATGGGAGAAATGTCTGCTATTTGGTCAGCGAAAAATGCACGCTCTGGACGGGGACCTACAATGCTCATTTGACCCAGAAATACATTGACAAATTGGGGAAGTTCGTCCAATCTAGACCTGCGCAAAAAGATACCCACTCGGGTTCTGCGTTCGTCGTGATCGTGGCTGAGTTGAGGTTTGCCATTCTCGGCATCCATCTTCATGCTCCTGAATTTGATGATTTTGAACGATTTGCCTCTAAAGCCCAAGCGTTCTTGGCGAAAAAAAACAGGCCCCTTGCTATCCCATTTAACCGCAGCGGCAATCAACATGAATAGCGGAGAAAGTATGATCAAGGCGAGACTACTGGCCAAGACATCAAAGCCGCGTTTTACTGCTTTTTGCCAGTGAGGCATGACTTCAAAATCGACTTCGGCCAACATGACGCCGAGAATGTTGTTCATCTTGGCCATTCCCATGACCATGTGGTAATTGTCGGGTTGGACCTTGACATGCACGGGTTCATTTTGGATGGTATCAATGATGTTAGCCACTTCTGTGCCTTGATGTTCTTCGTGGCAAAGTATGACTTCCTCAATCCCCAATTCGTGGATCAGTTGAGACAAATCTGTACCTCGGCCCAATTGCGGACAAATGGCCAATAGATCGGGGTTCGCCTCTCCCTCAATGCAAACAAAGCCCAAAACTTTGAATCCCTCTGATTGCTTGGCCGAATTGATTTCTTGCAACAATTGTAGGGCCTTGGCCCCATTGCCAATGATCAAAGTGGGGTATCCCCATTTGCGCGATTGCACGTGTTTGATGGTACGAGTGGTCCACATCAAACGAAGCAGAAGCGTGCTGAAAAAATGCAATCCGAATAATACGCTGGCTGACCAATAGTAATCGCGAAAATCGGAAACACTATCGTCCAATATCAAGGCGAAAAACAAAACAACAACACCCATTAATGAGCCCAGGAAAGTACTCTCCAATTCGCGTAAACGCGATCGACGAAAAATGTGGTTGTAATAGCCTTGTAAATGGTAAAGAGTGATCCAAAACAAAGGAACGGCGAGTAACCCAATCCACAGTTTGATGTCACTATTGACAGGAATTTGGTATCCGTGTTTTACGGCTTCAACAAAGTTCTTTCGGTATAGGAATAGCCCGAGCCAACTGATGCTTGCGCTGACCCAATCGAGCAAAACGTGTATGACGATTTGCCTTTTGACGGATGGGTGGAAGTAGGATGGACTTTGCATCAATTCAAATAACTCAAGCGAATGTTGTCAATGGCGAATCCACGAATTCCCGATTCACTGAACAACTTGTCAGCACTAAACAACAACTGGAATTCAGCATCAGGTGATTGTCCTGAAACTTCGTAGACCAGATTGCAATAAAAGCGTTTCCAATTTCCGTCGGTTTTGGAAATGAGCAAATAGGGCACATAGTTGGACGTTCCCAATGACTTGCGTTTGAGGGCCAATTGAACAGGGATATCGCAACGAATATCAAATTCTAGGAAAATGGCGGTTCCGTCTTTGGGCCATCCTATGAAGCTCTTGAACGAGCCCAAATCTAGATTCTTCGTCGTGTCGCTATCTTCAAATACGGCTTTGTAAACCCATGATTCTTGTCCGCGAATCCATTCTTTGTCCATGTAGGCCGTGTCTCCTTTTTGAATGGACAATGGTACCAATGTGCTGGACTTGTCTTCAAAATCTTCTACCCAGTCGATTTGCGCATTGCTTCGAAAGTGAAACATGGGTTGAAGAACCGTTTGTTTTGATGCCGATAAACTCAGTACGGTATCGGCTGAGGCCAAGGTCCGAAACGAATTGTATTGCGATGATGCGCCATTGATTCGCACTACGGGATTGATGATGAGGCGAACATCGCCTTCTTTCAATATGGGAATACGAGCGGGTAAAAGGAAGTTGCCTAAGAACTGCTGATCGGCATAGACTTCAACTGCAGCTATTTCATGCGAGGAATTGCCTTGTTCCGGACCTACAATAATCCCGACCGTATCGATAACCAAATAGGAGGGAATGGGCCCTGACTCTGGCTTTTGACACGATCCAAATAAGGAAAGTCCAAGCATCCATAATCCAATGAAACTGAAATGGCGCATTCTGACAAAAATACGGGATGCGCCTCAGCTTGGAAAGTTATACCTCTTGGTATTTACGCTGCACCCTTTCCGATATCCAATCGCACAATTGACGACTCTCGATAATGTGCTCTAGATGTGTGGTGGGGGTCAGGCCTAACTGGCAATTTTCTTGGAAGTTCCGCAATTCCATTTTCCAAGAATCAAAGGGCATGATGGTGCGTGGAATTTCAGAGAACTCAGCAATTTGGTTGTCGGCCGGGTTCCAATCGCTCTCCAAGTTTAATTGGGGCTGGATGTCAGGTTGACTGGGTCGGAATTCCGCAATTTCTTGGCTGCTAAAGTCCAGGTGATACAATCGATCAGCTTGGAAAACTCGTAGTTTATGCATGCCGGGTTCAATGGCTCTGCCTAACGCAATATGAGCAACCGCATCGTTGTCAAATTCAATATGAATGTTCAGCAGATCGGGGTTGTCACCAAACAGGAATAGAGGACGAGCCATAACTTGTCGAACGGAACTCTGAATGCTTCGTTGAATCAAGTCGAATTCCTGTGAAAGCTGTTCGAATAACCATGCAGAGAACTGACCAGTCTTTGGCGCATTGCAGTGTTTCTCAATCTTGATGAATCTGGGTTTGCGAATGAGTTGCATGGCCGAAGTGAAAAGGGGTTTGTTGTACAAAACATGGGCGAATTGTACGACTCCTTGCGCTTCTTGACGCCATTTTTCCATCTGTTCCAATTCGTCCAATCCCCAGTTTCGAAACCCGTCAATGAACACGGACTTGCCCATCTTGATGAAGTGTCCCATCCATTCGGCTTGAACATGGCGAACGTGGCGGTCCAAAAAGAAAACATCGGCTTTGGAACTCAATTCCAAACTGTGCATGAGACCACCCAACATATCGACGTTTGCCGCATCATCGGGATCAAAAAAGCCAACCAACTCATACCCAGGCAATTGATCCAACAAATGCTGATAGATGTGGGCTTTTTTTTCGGATCCTAGAACTATTGCTCGTAGCGTTTGTGCCATATGAATACCTTTGCGACCAAACAAAGATGGGAGAATCGTTTCTGTGAAGAGCGGTCCCATTTTTAACATTTGTTTACAACGTGAGCGCTTTCGAAGATACCCTCGTACACCAAGGTCAACGCCGCAAGTTGGCCCTTGAATTACAAGGCAAAGGCATTGCTAGTCAACAGGTTTTGGCGGCCATTACGGCTGTTCCTAGGCATTGGTTTTTCCCGAAAGACTTCCAGTCATTTGCCTATCGAGATGCCGCATTTCCCATCGATCATGGTCAAACGATATCTCAGCCCTTGACGGTGGCTCAGCAAACCCAATTGTTGGCTTTAGCCCCTAATTCCAAGGTTCTTGAGGTAGGTACGGGCAGCGGATACCAAGCCGCTGTATTGCTGGAAATGGGATTTGAAGTGTACACCATTGAGTACATCCGCCCCTTGTTGGAGCAATCCATGCAGGTTCTCAGCCAAATTAAAGGTCAAATTAGGGCCTTTCATGGCGATGGGTCCAAGGGTTTGGCCAAATATGCACCCTATGATGGGATAGTCGTAACGGCTGGAGCTCCGGTTCTACCTACTGAACTCATAGCTCAGTTAAATGAAGGGGGGATGTTGGTGATACCGGTGGGTAATCACCCGCAGAAATTGACTATGATGAGGTACACCAAATTAGCCAATGGAGAAATCCGTGAAGAGTCGTTCGGCCCTGCCAAGTTCGTTCCTCTAAAGGGCGAATTTGGATTTGAGCCTTAATTAGGCGTTCATCAAATCTTCGATTTCTTCCGTTTCGATGGCAAAGCCATCCATTAGGTCGACTGTGCCTGTAGGGGTCAAGATTACGTCGTTTTCAATGCGTACGCCTATGCCTTCTTCTGGAATGTAAATGCCGGGTTCAATCGTCAAAATCGATCC
>JALRLA010000096.1 GCA_023254645.1 Bacteroidia bacterium | reverse complement strand
CAAGTGCAAGAAATGCGCCAGGTCATCAAAACCTTGGGGCAAGAAAAAACCGTTTTGCTCAGCACCCACATCATGCAAGAAGTGCAGGCCATGTGTGACCGAGTCATCATCATTCACCAAGGTCAAATTGTGGCCGACGGGGATATTGCCACCCTACAATCCAAACAGCAACAGTCGTTCTCCGTTCGATTGGAACTGGACCAAGCCTGTGACTTAAACAAATTGCTTAGCATTCCTGGCTGCCAACAGGCCGATCAAGTAGCCCCCAATACCTATTTGCTCAGAGGCCAATCAGCTGATTTGCGCAGTCGAATAGCCGATGCCGCCAAAGCCGAAAATTGGACCGTATTGGAAATGAGAAGTGAAACCCACAGCCTGGAAGACGTCTTCCGGGAGTTGACATCGTAACTATGTACGCCATATTTTTAAAAGAGATTCGCAGTTTTTTGGGTTCGCTCATTGGGTACATCGTCATGGGTGTATTCCTGCTTTTGAGCGGATTGTTCACCTGGTTCATAGAGGGAAACAACGTTTTTGATTTGGGCATGGCTGGCCTGCCTACTCTCTTCGGATTGGCGCCCTACATGCTCATATTCTTGGTATCTGCGGTCACCATGCGCAGCTTGAGCGAGGAAAAACGCTTGGGCACTTTGGAAACCTTGACCACCCGCCCCGTCAGTGATTTAGGGATCATCATGGGCAAATACTTGGCCGCTGTGGCTTTGATTGCCATCTCGCTCATCCCTACTCTATTCTATGCCTACTCGGTAGCTCAACTGGCAACGCCAGCTGGAAACATCGACTATGGAGCCCTGTGGGGTTCCTATTTTGGATTGATCCTTCTCTCTGCCTGCTACGCCTCTATCGGGTTATTTGCCAGTTCAACCACCGACAATCAAATTGTATCGCTGATCATCAGCATGGTTCTGTCCTTGTTCTTTTTTGAGGTATTGAGCCTTATGGGCGACATCGAATGGTTGGACAGAATTGGGAAAAGCCTGGAATGGTTCAGCTTGAACTTTCACTACGAAAGCATATCCAGAGGAGTTTTGGACACCCGAGATTTGCTCTTCTTCGGCTCCTTTGCGGCTTTGTTTATAGCCTTGACCAAAACCCAATTTGAAAGCAGAAAATGGTAAAGAACAAACGAAACCAACGCAGCCAAAGCTTGATCAATCTCTTGGTCACGCTGCTCGTCATTGCCGTTTTCAACGCTTTGGGCTCGGTCTATTACCAGCGATTTGACCTCACTTCTGAAAAGCGATACACCTTGAGCGAAACCAGCCTTAAGTTGGCTCAATCGCTCGAAGAGACCTTGTATTTCCGATTGTATTTGGAGGGCGATATGTCAGCCAAGTTCAAACAGCTCAAATCTGAATTGCGCGACATGGCTTACGAATTTCGAGAAGCCAGCGGCCGCAAAATCGAGATCGAAGTGGTAGACCCTTTTGAGGGCCAGGAGGTCAAGGACATCACGGGCATTTTGGAAGATTTTGCCGGCCGCGGCATTGAGCCCGTTCGCGACATCGACTCTGAGAATCCCGATGAAACCCGAATCAAGTATTTGTTGCCCGGTGCCGAAATGAACTATGCAGGCAAAACTGCCGCGGTCAACTTTTTCGAATACGACGTAGCCAAAAGTCCAGAAGCCAACATTCAGGCCGCCATAGACAACATGGAATACGAATTTGCCAATGGGCTTCGTCAGTGCGTTCGAAAAAAGAGACCCGTCATTGCCGTCAGCGATGGCCATGGCGAAATGATCGGGGCCGAAGTGCAGAGCTTCGCCGCCGAGCTGAGCAAATTCTATTCGGTTTCGGCCTTGAATTTGAGCACCACTGATTTGGCGAATTTCAAACCAAGTCCCGAGCAATTGACTGCAGCCGGGGGCAACATGGACAGCCTCTTTTGGCAGAACTTGGAACGCATTCAACGCCGATTGAGTTTGAGCGATCTATTGATGATCATCAAACCCGCCAACGACTTCTCTCCCTCTGATCTGTACTTGATTGACCAATATGTCATGAATGGAGGGCGCGTTCTCATGTTGCTGGATGCTTTGAATATTGAAATCGATAGTTTCCAAAGCAACAGCTCCAACTTTGCTTTTGATCGCAACTTGGAAAACCTCTCTGAAAACCTGTTTCGCTACGGAGTCAAACTGGAGAACACCCTGCTGATGGATCAAAACTGCAATCAAATTCCTGTACCGGTTTCAGGGCGCATGGAAATGATGGATTTCTTTTACTTCCCCTTGTTTGTTCAGCCCAGCACACCTCACGTGATCAATAAAAACGTAGGGGCCATTTGGGCTCAGTTTCCCAGTTCCCTGGAAGCCAAACCTCGTGAAGGACTTCAGGTTACTCCCTTGTTGAGTAGCAGCCCATATTATAAAGTCATTCAAGCTCCTGCCGAAATCGACTTGGAAACTTCTCGCATGCAAGCCCAAGACCCAAAATACAGGTCCACCATGCAGCAAAATGGAGTCAAGAGCGCGGGTTTGTTGTTGGAAGGACAATTCGAGTCTCCCTACAAATACCAAAAGCACTATGGCAATCTTCCCTTTAAAGAAAAGGGTCAAAGCGCCATGATCGTGCTCGCTGATGGGGACTTGATGCGCAATCCAGTCAGTGGTCGTGGTCGTGTATATCCCACCGGATACGATCGATTCAGCCAAATCACCTTTGCCAATAAGAAATTCCTGCTCAATTGCATTGATTATTTGGTGGATGATAAGGGCTTGATCGAAATCAGAGCCAAGGAGCGTCGCATGCGTTTGCTGGACCCACAAAAGGCGAGAACGGAAAAGGAATATTGGAAATGGTTCAATTTATTGGCTCCCCTATTTACCATTTTGGTCTTGGGCGTATTGAATCATTTTTGGCGATTGAAACGTTATACCCGTTAACATGTACGAATTCATTGAAGGAAATCTGGAAGCCCTTAGCCCCACGCATGCCGTCATCGGCAACCAAGGCATGGGTTATCACTTGAGCATCAGCCTCAGCACCTATGAACGAATCAAAGGACAAAAGCAAGTGCGCTTGTTTGCCGAGTTGGCTTTTCGCATTGAGAATCAGAGCCCTACAGCCATGGTTTTGTACGGATTTTCCGACCCCAGTGAACGGGAAATGTTTCGCTTGTTGACCTCTGTTTCTGGAGTAGGCAACAACACGGGGCTTCTCATGCTATCCAGCCTGGATGCAGAGTCTTTGAGCTCGGCCATCTTGAACGGAAACGTGGGCTTATTGAAAAGCATCAAGGGCATCGGTGAAAAAACCGCTCAGCGAATTGTCTTGGAACTTCGAGACAAATTGGGAGGTAAAAAATTCCAACTTCATGCAACAGGTTCGGCCCATACGGGGTCCAATTTGGATGAAGCCCTGACCGCTTTGAGTGTTTTGGGATACAACAAAGCGGCCTCCGAAAAGGCCTTGCTCAAGGTAAGCAAGGAACTTGGAGGCTCGGCCACCGTGGAAGAGCTCATCAAGAATTCCCTTAAAATATTGTAAATTGCACGTTTAGCCTCAGACAAAGCCTATAGCTCCAAACCTACCCTACGTATTCCTTACACATGCACAGCTATTTGCAACCCACACGCCGTACCCATTGGTCAGCTATGTTGGGGGTTCTATTTGCCATGCTCGGATTCCTAGGGCCTCAATCACTAGGAGCGCAATCTGACAGCAGCCGAACCCCAAAACCGACCCTATTTGCCGAACCGTCGTCGGGTACGAATGTGGATTTGTCGAATCCGCTGCAAAAAACCTGGAAGTACAACGCCGCCAAAAACCGCTACGAGGCCTACAGCGAAATTGGCGCACTTTCCTACCCCACCGGCGAGAGCCTGAGTGTAACTGAGTACTTTCAAATGCTGTCGAAAGACAAGCAGGGAGATTATTTCCGCCAGAAGACCCAAAGCAATGCCTATGCCCTTGGTGGAAATGACCGAGGCTCCATTTCTGATTATGTCAGAGCCGAATTGAACAACCCGACCATTTCCAAGGTCTTTGGTGAAGGGGGTGTTGATTTCCAACTCAACGGTTCGGCCATGGTCAAATTGGGCGGAAACATCAACGAAAACCGCAACCCTAGCAACAGCAAACGCCAGCAGAAATACTTTGTACCCATGTTCGATCAGCAGATTCAAATTTCTGCCAA
>JALRLA010000078.1 GCA_023254645.1 Bacteroidia bacterium | reverse complement strand
CAGATGACTACTTGGAGCGTCTCTTGATCAAGATTCAGAATTTTGACCCCGTGGGCATAGGTGCTCGCGATTTGCAGGAGTGTCTGTTGCTGCAGCTTTACAAAAAGGACTACGGGGATAACCCGGCTTTGACCTTGGCCGAAACCATCATCGAGAACCACATGGAGGCCTTTGGCAAGCGCCACTACGACAAGATCATGAAGTCGTTGAAGGTGGGCGACGAAGAGTTGAAGGCGGCCATAGCTGAGATTACCAGACTGAATCCCAAACCCGGTGATTTGGGTCTGAGCAACCAAAAAACCCAGTACATCATCCCCGACTTTACCGTCATCAACGAAGATGGGCACTTGCAGGTTCGTTTGAACAGCCGAAACACCCCTGAACTTCGTTTGAGCCATACCTATACCGAGACCTTGAAGGCCTACGAAGAGTCCAAAACCAAGGAAAAGCACCTCAAAGAGGCGGTTCAATACATCAAGCAAAAGGTGGATGGGGCTCGCTGGTTCATCGATTCGGTCAAGCAGCGTCAAATGACCTTGACCAATACCATGGAGGCCATTGTGCGCCGTCAGCGCGACTTCTTCTTAGAAGGAGACGAGACCTTTTTGAAACCCATGATTTTGAAGGACATTGCCACCGACATCAGCATGGACATTTCAACGGTTTCCCGCGTAGCCAATTCCAAATACGTTGAGACCGAATTCGGCATTTTCCCCTTGAAGTTCTTCTTCTCTGAAGGAATCACTGGCGAAGACGGCGAAGAAATCAGCAACCGGGAAATCAAGAAGATCTTGTCAGAGGCCATCGCCGCTGAAGACAAGCGCAAACCTTTGACCGACGAGGCCTTGATGGTTTTGCTCAAAGAAAAAGGCTACGGGATTGCGCGACGTACGGTAGCGAAATACCGCGAACAATTGAACATTCCCGTCGCTCGCCTGCGCAAGGAACTCTAATCAAAAATCTCTGGATTTGCCGTCCTATCTCTGGACCGCAAAATCAATAACAACGGTAGGTCGACTTGCGCTCGAATTCGGCTTTGCGCTTCTCCATGAAGGCCGTGGTGCCCTCCTTGAAATCATCTGACTCAAAGGCTTCGCCGAACTCATAAATTTCGCGCTGCATGCCATTCACATTGGGCTGGAAGTAGTCATTCACGCATTTCAAGACCTTGTGCACCGCACTGGGGCTCTTAGGCTTCACTTTGGCCAAGATCTCCATGGCTTTATCCAAGAGCTGCTCTTGGTCTACAACGTAGTTCACCAAACCCAATTGCAAGGCTGTTTGGGCATCGATGGCATCACCGGTGACCAACAATTCGATGGCTTTTCCTTTGCCCACCAACTGAATCAAACGCTGGGTACCGCCGTATCCTGGAGGAACCCCCAAGTTCACCTCAGGCTGGCCAAATTTGGCGTTGGTAGAAGCCACTCGCATGTGGCAAGCCATGGCTAGTTCGCATCCGCCGCCAAGGGCAAACCCGTTGACAGCCGCAATCACCACTTTGCTACCCTCTTCGATGGAATTCATGACCTCGTGGCCATCAGCGCTCATGCGCGTACCTTCATCGTTGTTGAAATTGGCAAACTCCGAAATGTCAGCCCCAGCCGCAAAAGCTTTGGGACCAGTGCCGGTTAGGATCATGCCGTGAATTTCAGAATCAGATTGACCGCAGTTAACGGCGTGCTTGATTTCCTGCAAGGTGACGATGGTCAGGGCGTTGAGTTTGGCTTCGCGATTGATGGTGATGATCAAAACGCCATCCCTTTTTTCTGTAACAATGTTTTGGTATTCCATGGAATTAGAAGGGGCGGTTTTTGGCCACCCAAGCCTTGATATAGGTTGCGATTTCTTCGGTTGAAGTTCCGGGAGGGAAGAGACGAGCCACGCCCAACTGGTTGAGTTGATCAGCGTCTTCATCAGGAATGATGCCCCCACCGGTGAGGAGCACATCGTTCAAACCCTTCTCTTTCATGAGGTCCAAAATGCGGGGGAAAACCGTGTTGTGGGCACCGCTGAGAATGCTGACACCAATGGCGTCTACGTCTTCTTGCAAAGCGGTTTGAACCACCATTTCGGGGGTTTGTCGAAGGCCGGTATAGATGACCTCCATACCCGCATCTCGCAAAGCGGCAGCAATGACTTTGGCTCCGCGATCGTGCCCATCGAGACCAACTTTGGCAATCAGAATTCGAACAGGGCGCGTGGGATTGGACTCAGCCATGAGGCAAAAATAGAGATTCCTGAGGGGAATCTTAACTAGGCAGTTGTTTGTTGAGCAGCTAGGGCTTTGCCGATGATATCGTGAACACTAGCGTAGCTCTTGAATTCGTCTGTTTGGTACCACTCAATGGGGTGGAAAACGACCTCGGTAATGCCCTCTTCCTGCTGAGGAGTGAAGTGGGTGGAACTGGCGGCCATGAAGTACCAATGGGTTTCTTTCACCAGCAAGGCATCGTCTTCGAAATAGGAGTGATAAGTGGCTCCTACCTTTTCGGAAATATTCAAATGGTTGATGCCCGTCTCTTCCATGACTTCCCTCAAGGCCGCTGCCCGTTGGTCTTCATGACGCTCGATCTTGCCTTTGGGCAAATCCCAAACCCCATTTCGCTTGATGCACAGCATTTCGTGGTCTTTGTTGAACACTATGCCGCCGGCGGCTTGGATGACGCTATAATGGGACATGAAGTCCTGTAGCAACTCGCTGGGATCAGGGCAAATGACGGCAAAATTCATGTTTTTGCCTGCCGAAGCTTGGGAGGACAGAATCTTGAAGCTCTTTTCCAATTCGGCATCGTCGATGAAATACACATTGGGTATGCCTTTAAGGCTCGCCATGCTGTCTGTCAGAATCAGTGAGCCCTCGTTGAAGTATATTCGGTAATTTTGTTGCTCCATGTCTACAACAGCTGCAAAATTAGCGAAATATCTCCTGGAAATCAGGGCCGTTAAACTCTCGGTAAAGGAGCCTTTTACCTGGACTTCGGGCATCAAAAGCCCCATATACTGCGATAACCGCATGGTTTTGTCTTACCCAGAGGTGCGCAGCTTTGTGGCCACAGAATTGTCAAATTTGGTGAAAGAGCGCTTTCCTCAAGCCAATCGGCTTGCAGGAATTGCCACAGCGGGCATTGCTCACGGCGCTTTGGCCGCTGACCGCATGGGCATTTCTTACTGCTATGTTCGCCCTGAGCCCAAGAAGCACGGTTTGCAAAACCAGGTGGAAGGGGAAATGAAACCTGGCGACAAAGTGGTGCTCATTGAGGATCTGATTTCTACGGGAAAGAGTTCGTTTCAAGCCGTCGAAGGTGTACAAAAAGCGGGTGCTGAAGTAGTCGGATTGGTGGCTTTGTTTACCTATGCTTTCCCTGAGGCTTATCAGCGCTTCGCTGATGCGGGCATTCCGGTTTACACCTTGAGTGATTTCCCCACCTTGGCTGAAGTGGCCGTTCAAGAGGGGATGATCGAACCCAGCGAATTGGAAGAGGTTCGCTCTTTTGCAAAAAACCCCCAAGCCTGGAGGGCCTGAGGGTTCTTTCCTTAAGATTCTTTTGATTAGTAGTTGAACTGCAACTGCAAGCGCAAGCGGTTTCCAACCTGTTGGTTGTCAGGTTTTTTTCCGTCTTCGTAGCGGCGGTCTGCAATGCTGTACATGGCGACCAATTCCATGTTCTTGTGGATCTGCCACTCCAAACCCAATTCCAATTCTTTCATGTCGTAGCTGCGGGCATCTTGCTCAAATTTCTTACCACCTTGGTAGGTTGTGTAGCGAACAAAGGGAAAGTAGCATTGGCCATTTTCGGCATCAATCTTATACGATAGAGTCGCGTATCCGCCTTTGAGGGGCATCAAATCAATGCTGTTGGTAGCGGGATTGTATTGAGGGCCTTCACCGATGTTGTATTCGGCTTGGATACCAAATGGCTGCGGATAGAGAACAAAGGTTCCGGCTGCACGTCTGTCGGTATAGGTGTAGTCGTCATTGACTTTGACGCCCGAGGTTACCTTGCTGGTATAAAGCGTGTATTTACCAGTGTAAGCTTGAATGGCAGGCTCGATGATCTGATTACCAATGGTCATGGGGTAGCTGAAGCGAGCCACAGCATGAAGATTGTCATTGGCTTCGGGGTAGTTGGCACCTTGACCGTTGTACAAACCGAACGCCAAGCAACCGTAATCACCAGAACCCTTCAAGTTTTCTTTCACAAAACGGCTGTACATTTTGCGCTTTTCTTCAGGGGCCCACATAACAAAGAAGCCCAAATCGCGTTCGTTTTTGACAGCAGAGTTGATACCGTCATTTCGATCTAGGGGAAGGCGGTTTTGTGAACTTTGCATGTTTTCAAAGCCAAAAGGAATTTTGCTTTGTCCAAAGCGAATTCTCCAGGTGTTGTCTTCGGTCAAGCCATAATCGAAGTAGGCATCGCGTACTTGAGCGTAGTGCAAAGAAGAAGAATTGGAGGTTGAGGCAAAATCTGTTTGGAAGTACATGTACAATCGGGGGTTCAAGTAGCCGGACAACTTGAAGCGCAATCGACGTACAAAAAATCCTTGACCCGTTCCCAAGCTACCGTCGCACTGTTCGCATTTCAGGTCGGGGTTGGTCTCCAACAAACGGTTGTAGCGAATTTGGGTATAGCCGCTCATGCTGAGTTTTTCGTACCAAGGTTTGGGTTTGGTTTCGGCTGTATTGTTCAACGACCAATTGTATTCGCTTCTGCTGGGCGATTCTTGGATGGAGAGGCTTTGCACTTCATTCAAAGCGCTGCTGTCAATGGAAGAAAAGGATGTTCCAATTGAAACAAAAATTAAAGCCAGGATTAAGGAGAGTTTTTGCACGAGTTATAGAATGGTTAACAAAATATTATCAGTGCAAAATTCTGGGCTACAATCGGGCCTATTGTTTCGTCTGTGTTGTTTGTATGTTACCAAACCGTTAACAAAAAAGCCCCTCTGTTTAGGAGGGGCTTTTTTGAAAGAAACAATCTTTGTTAGAAGGCTTGTATGATGGCGTAGCTAATGCCGGCAACCAAGGCTGAAATGGGGATGGTGATGATCCAAGCGAAGAGCAAACTTCGGGTTACACCCCAGCGCACCGCGCTCAAACGCTTGGTGGCACCTACACCGATAATGGAACCGGTAATGGTGTGGGTAGAACTCACAGGAATACCCATTTGGGCGGTCATGAACAGGGTGATGGCACCAGCTGTTTCTGCACCTACACCCTCCAAGGGGGTTACCTTGGTGATGCGTGTTCCCATGGTTTTGACAATTTTCCATCCGCCGGAGAGGGTACCCAAGGCAATGGCTGTGTAACAGGCAAGGGGAACCCAGTTGGGCAATTCTTTGAATTCGGAGATGTCACCGTTGGCAATCAGGGCCGCACCGATGATGCCCATCACTTTCTGAGCATCGCTACCTCCGTGGCCCAAGCTGAAGGCAGCTGAGGAAAGCAGCTGCAAACGCTTGTACATGTTGGCCATTTTGTTGGCGGTGGGCACGCGAATTTTCTCAACGAAAATGTAAGTCAGCAAGAAGATGGCAAAAACGGCCATCATGCTGTAGGTCAATGGTCGATTGTCGGCCTTGTCCAATGCCTTGGTAAGTTTTTTCTCGATATTGACATCGAATGAGCCTTTGAGCTTGTCGCTCTGTTTGCCTCCCAAATCTAGCACCACGGCAATTTGCTCGGCACAGGCCTCATGACCCAAAGAGTCGTATTGTTTGATGAGGGGTTTGCATGCGTCAATCTTGGTTTGCACGGCATCCAATTCGGCTTGTTTGGAGGCGTCATAAAAGACATCCTTTTTGGCCTTGTCCATTCCTGCAAATCGAGAGACAATGTCCATCAATTCTTTGTCGCGGTACTCGCTCAGGTCTACTGTGGCTGCCATTTCTTTGGCCACACCTTCAGCTTCGAGTTTTTTGAAGTCAGCCAACATCGGCTTCAGTGTTTCGTATTTGGCACTGGCCGCTTCGTACTTGGCTTTCAACTTCTCGTCTTCGGGAGACTTGGCCAATTCCTTCTTCAGTTTGTCAACCTTCAAGAATTTCATGAGGTTCTCGTCCATTTTCTGGTTCATGAAATAACCAAACATGGAATACAGGGCGAAGGAAGAAATTAGAATGATACCACCTTTAAGGTAGATGTTGCGCTGAATGGTGCTCAGGGTAACGTACGAGGAAATAACCATACCCACCAAAGGAGCCAGCACGATGAACATGACGGTTTGAATGGTTTTGTCCATTTCGATGATTTCTCCCAAGGGTACATACCCTTTGGTGATGTAGGCATGAGCAACTGCGGCTCCGGCAAAACTTCCAATCAAAGCGTGCGAAGAGGAACTGGGAATGCCATACCACCAGGTCAGCAAGTTCCAAAAAATGGCAGCGATCAAACCAGCCAAAATCACTTGCAAGGTCACAAAGTTCTCAAACACCGTTTTGTTGATGGTGTTGGCGACAGCATGATCCTTGAATAAGAAGAAGGCCAGGAAGTTGAATAGGGCCGCCCAGATCACAGCCTGGAAGGGTGTCAACACCTTGGTGCTCACCACGGTCGCGATCGAATTCGCAGCGTCGTGAAAACCGTTGATGTAATCAAACACCAAGGCCAGAATAATGATAACTACTACGAGTGTCATAGACTCTAGTTGTTAGGCCTTAGGCGTATTTTACAATGATGGATTCGATGACATTGGCTACATCTTCAGCTTTGTCGGTTGCGGTTTCCATCACCATGTAAACCTCACGCTGAATGATGAGTTTTTTGAAATCATCTTCTTTTTCAAACAATTGCTTGATGCTCATGTCGAATACGTTGTCAGCGTGGTTCTCCAAACTGTTTACTTTCACCAATGACTCCATGATTTTTTCAGGGCGCTTCAATTCGCGCAACTGCATAACAGCTAGGCCCAATTCGGCTGAACATTGCTTGATGATCTCAGCCAAGTTTTGAATTCCTTGCTCGTTGGGGTTGATGCCGTGAAACTGCATTTTTTTGCAAGCAGCGTGAATATAGTCGGCTACATCATCCATGGCCGTAGCCAAGTAGTGAATGTCTTCGCGGTCAAAAGGAGTAATGAAGTTCTTGCCCAACTCTTGAAAGATTTGATGGGTAGTGTTATCATTCTCGTGTTCGAGATCTTCAATGCGTTTGCTCAAGGTCAAACGCTTGGCAGCGTCGCCTTCAAATACGAATTCTTCCAACTTGGCACCCATTTCAGTAATGGTGTTGGCGGTTTGCTCAAACAAGCTGTAAAACACCTTGTCTTTGGGCATAAATACGGAGAGTAAGTTGTTCAGTGCCATTTTATTCAAAGATTATGGGGCAAATCTAGGTCTAGCCAATGGGCAATTGTTTTATGTAACGCTGAATTAACACAAACATAATATTGGGGTTTTAGCACCATGATCCGGATTTATCCGTTCGCAAACGGCTACAAAGGGCCTTGCGGCTCATACTTGTAGCATGACACAAACCCTTGCCTGGCCGGTGTTGACACACCCGGCTGAACACACACTCATGAGCCATTTGGTCTCTATACGAACGGCTTTGGTTCAGCTCAATCGAAACCTGGAAGAAGGTGCTGCAGGCTTAGAGGCCTGGAAGCAAACGCAGCGAACATGGACCCAATGTTTGAGAGCCCAAAGCCAATGGAATGCCGCTTACCGAGAGGCACAACTGGAAGAAAAGGTCTACCAAAGATTTGCCCAAGAATTGGATGCTCTTGCGGCTCGACTCTTGTGCCTTATGCAAGCCTTTAACGGCTGAGATACATGCTTTTTTCCTTTTGCAATTCGCGGAATACGGGGTCTTTCAAGTCTTTGATGAACAAGATCGATTCTCCGGTACTCTTCATCTCAGGGCCGAGTTCGCGATTGACATTGGGGAATTTGTTGAAGCTGAAAACCGGTTGCTTGATGGCGTAACCCGCGGGTCGAGCAGGAATGCTAAAGTCTTTGACTTTGGCGGCTCCTAGCATCACCTTGGTAGCCATGTTGACGTAAGGAACATCATAAGCCTTGCAGATAAAGGGTACGGTGCGCGAAGCCCGAGGGTTGGCCTCGATCACATACACTTTCTCATTCTTGACGGCGAACTGAATATTCAACAAACCTTTGATATTCAAGGCTTTTGCCAACTTGGTGGTGTACTCGGCCATCTGATTTTGAACGTTCTCACTCAAGCTGAATGGGGGCAAAACGGCGCTGCTATCACCCGAATGAATACCGGCAGGTTCGATGTGTTCCATCATGCCAATGATGTGCACGTCTTCTCCGTCGCTGATGCTGTCTGATTCAGCCTCTTCGGCCCGATCCAAGAAGTGGTCAATCAATACTCGGTTTCCAGGAAGGTCACCCAGCAATTTGACCACAGCTCGTTCGAGTTCCTCGTCGTTGATCACAATGACCATGCCTTGCCCACCCAAAACATAAGAGGGGCGAACCAGCACGGGATAACCGACTTGGTTGGCAATGGTGATGGCTTCTTCAGCATCAAGGGCTACTCCGTATTTGGGGTAGGGAATCTCCAACTCTGCCAATAGGTCTGAGAAGCGACCACGGTCTTCGGCGATGTCCATATCATCGAAGCTGGTTCCAATGATTTTGATGCCGCGCTTGTGAAGTTCTTCAGAGAGTTTCAAGGCGGTTTGCCCACCCAATTGAACGATTACTCCGTCGGGTTTTTCGTGTTCGATGAGCTCCCACAAATGTTCCCAATAAATGGGTTCGAAGTAGAGCTTATCAGCCATGTCAAAATCGGTACTAACGGTTTCGGGATTGCAGTTGATCATCACTGCCTCATAACCCGCCTCTCGGGCAGCCAAAATGCCGTGAACGCAGCTGTAATCAAACTCGATGCCCTGACCAATGCGGTTGGGGCCACTTCCCAAGACGAAGATTTTCTTTTTGTCACTGACAACGCTCTCGTTTTCTCCATCGAACGTGGAGTAGAAGTAGTTCGTGGGAGAAGGGAATTCTGCTGAACAGGTGTCGACCATCTTGTAGACGCGTCGAATGTTCATTTTGGTTCGGCACTGGAACACATCTTCTTCAGTCGTGTTTCCTCCCATCAAATATGCGATTTGAATGTCGCTAAACCCTTTTTCTTTGGCCACCTTCATCAAAGCAGCGGGGATGTTGTTGGGGGTATAGCGGCGAACTTCGTTCTCAGTTTTGACCAAATCAGCGATTTGCTCCAAGAACCAGCGGTCAATCTGGGTAATCTTTTGAACGCTGCTGATGGGAACACCCAAGGCCAAGGCATCTTTCACCTGGAAAATGCGGTTCCAAGAGGCGTATTCCATGCCGTGAACGAGTTCTTCCAAGTTGCGGGATACCTTTCCGTCTGCACCCAGACCGTGACGGCCAATTTCCAAACTCTGACAGGCTTTTTGAAGGGCTTCTTGGAAGGAACGGCCAATGGCCATAACCTCACCAACACTCTTCATTTGGAAGCCCAATCGGCGATCAGCGCCGTGGAACTTGTCAAAGTTGAAGCGAGGAATCTTGACGATTACATAGTCCAAAGAAGGCTCAAAAAAGGCCGAAGTGGTTTTGGTTACGGGGTTTTTCAACTCGTCCAAGTAATAACCAATGGCCAATTTGGCGGCGATCTTAGCAATGGGGTAACCCGTTGCTTTCGAAGCCAAAGCGCTGGAGCGGCTGACTCGTGGGTTGATCTCAATGGCGATGATTTCCTCGGTGTCCGGGCTGACGGCAAACTGAACGTTGCATCCGCCGGCGAATACACCCATGGAACGCATCATTTTGAAGGCCATGTCACGCATGCGTTGGAAGGCTACATCGCTCAAGGTCATGGCAGGGGCCACCGTAATCGAGTCACCGGTGTGAATGCCCATGGGGTCAAAGTTCTCGATGGTACAGATGACGGCGATATCGTCTTTGCTATCGCGAAGCAACTCGAACTCGTACTCTTTCCAGCCTAGAACAGCCTGCTCAACCAAAACCTCGTGCACGGGACTGGCTTCCAAACCGCGCTGCAAGGCCCGGTCAAACTCTTCTTTTTTGAATACGATAGCACCGCCGGTTCCACCCAAGGTATAACTGGGGCGAATGACCAAGGGGAAGCCAATTCTTTGCGCAATTTCTTTGCCCTCCAAAAAGCTGTTGGCAATTTGGCTGGTCGCTACGCCCACTCCAAGTTCGCCCATGAGTTGGCGAAACTTCTCTCGGTCTTCCATCTTGTCGATAGCAGGAATGTTGACACCGATGATGCGAACATTGTACTTTTCCCAAATACCCACTTCATCGGCTTCTTTGGCCAAGTTCAAGGCTGTTTGACCACCCATGGTGGGCAATACCGCATCGATGCTCGGTTGTTCGATCAGGATTTGCTCAATCGTTTCAACGGTTAGGGGCAACAAGTAGACATGATCGGCGTTGATCTTGTCGGTCATGATGGTTGCGGGGTTGCTGTTTACCAGCGAAACCGTGATTCCCTCTTCGCGAAGGCTTCGAGCGGCTTGAGACCCTGAATAATCAAATTCACAGGCTTGACCAATGATGATAGGTCCAGAACCAATGATGAGAACGTGTTTGATTGAAGTGTCCTTGGGCATAGTCCAAAAATTAGGCAAAGTTAGCCACCAAGGCTTGCCAAAGCGAACAGTGTGAATAAATACCTGGTCGTAATTCCACAGAATTTGCAGCAATTCAGGCGCAGAAAGGCTCCAAACTCCCCACAGCCGAGGGCTTGTGCTATCTTTGCTCTATGGGATTGAGACAAGACAAATTTGGCAAACAGGTTTTACGCGACCTTTCAGAACTTCTGAATTTGCACCGTGCCGAGTGGTTGGGCTCAGCATTCGTGACCATTAGCGATGTTCAAGTCAGCCCAGATTTGGGACTTGTTAAGGTCTATGTGAGCTTGTACAACAATCCCAATCGCCAAGCGATCATGGATAGCTTGGAGGAACACAACAAAGAAATTCGCCATGAATTGGCCCGTCGCATTCGCAACAACGTCAAGAAAATACCCGAAATTCGGTTCTACGAAGACAACAGTTTGGATTACGCAGCCAAGATGGATGAGGTTTTTGCCCGCATCAAGCGTGACGAAACTGGCGAATAACAGCCTATGCGATTTGTTTGGACCCTAGCTTGGAAGTACTTTTTTTCCAAACGCAACCCCACGGCGGTCAATTGGATCAGTGGCATTGCCTTGGTAGGGTATGGAATAGGGTCGGCAGCCTTGTTGATTCTTCTTTCCGCGTTGAATGGATTTGAAACGATCATCTTCGATGGATACCAAAACAGCGATCCCACTTACCGCGTTGTGCCTCTTCGCGGCAAGACCTTTCGCTTGTCGAAAGCAGATTCATTGACCTTAACTGCTTGGCCAGGGATAGTGGGAGGCGGGCCCGTTTCCTACGACAAGGGCATTCTTCAGCACGATCAAGGTGAAACAGTAGTAGAGGTATATGGAATGAGTGCGGGTGCTTTGTCTTGCATTCAGCTGGATAGTTTGTTGGTGGCTGGCGAGAATCGCTTGAAGGGAAATAGCATGGCTGCGAGTATGGCTGCGGCTCTTTCCTACCGTATCAACCTAGGAGCTGGCAGTGGTGGTTTGACCCTGATGGCGCCTGACCCAGAGAGTGTTTCGCTCACCCAAACCCAATTGATCATGGAGCCCATTCGGGCCACAGCCTTGTTAGCGTTGGAGCAAGACGGGCAGTCGCAACGAGTGTATGTTACTTATTCCTTGGCTCAAGATCTATTTGTTCAC
>JALRLA010000342.1 GCA_023254645.1 Bacteroidia bacterium | reverse complement strand
TGGCGTGTTCTCGCTCATGCAGTTCATCTTTGCTCCCCTCTTGGGTGCATGGTCAGACCGTGTGGGGCGCCGTCCCATCATTTTGATCAGCATCTTGATCAATGCCCTGGGTTATTTCTTGTTCGGTCTAGCGGGTACTTTCTATGCCCTGCTGATCAGCCGTTTGGTTTCGGGCTTTGGCTCAGCCAACTTGGCGGCCGCTCAGGCCTACATTGCCGACATCACAAGCCCCGAAGAACGAGCTTCTCGCATGGGTATCATCGGCGCGGCCTTTGGCTTGGGTTTTGTGTTCGGCCCTCCCTTGGGCGGTTGGATGTTCCACTTGGGTGGTGACAACGGCCTGTTTTGGTTGGGTAGTTTCTCGGCCGGATTGTGCCTGTTGAATTTCGTTCTTGCCTGGTTCCTATTGCCGGAATCCTTGAGCGAAAAATCGGTGAAGAAGCGCAGCCCTTTGGATACCTTCAAAGGCATGGGTAAGGCTCTGAAGTTGGAAGTGATTTCTGAACTCATGGTCATCAACTTCTTGTACATCGCGGCCTTTTCCATGATGAACATCAACGCCTCCATCTTGTGGGAAGAACACTACGGATTGAGCAAGGTGGCCATCGGCAATATTTTCGGATTGATTGGCGTCTGTACGGCCATCGTTCAGGGTGGCTTGATTCGCCATTTCCAACGCATTTTGGGTCTAAAGAAAATGCTCATGATCGGTGCGCCCATGGTGGCCATTGGCTTGACCATCATGCCCCTTCCCAGCAAGGAGAATTTTTACTTGGTGCAAGTGATAGCTGTGCTGTTGCTCTCCGTGGGTAATGGAATGTTGATGCCCTCGATCAATTCTTTGGTGTCGATCAATACCCCTAAAGACATTCAGGGTCAAATGCTGGGCAGCATGCAAAGCATAGGTTCCTTGGCCCGCAGCATTGGCCCGCTATTTGCCGGTTATTTGTACCTGCAGCACTTCACCGCTCCTTACTGGATGGGCGGATTGTTGATGCTGGCGGTATGGGTATTGGCATTGCTGCTGTCGCGGCGTCTGGTGGATGCTGCGCCTAAACCTTAGGCATTTCGGCCCATGTAGCCGTATTTTGATAGTTCATGACTCAACCCTTGCGCATACTCCACGTGAATGCTTCCTCTTCGGGAGGGGCTTTTGTGGTGGCTCAGCGCTTGGTAGAAGCCCAGAATGCCATGCCCGGCATTCAGGCCCGCCACTTTGTATTCACGGGTCAAGCTGGCGCTGGTTATGAGTTGTATGCTTCTTCTCTTCTGAACAAGGCCAAGGCCTTCGGTTACCACGCGGCTGAAAAGGCACATTTTTTGGCCCATGAGGCCTCGGCGGCTCAGCGCTTTCTATTCTCCCACGCCTATGTAGGATTGGATGAGATTCCGGGCTGGCAAGATGCTGACATCTTGCACCTGCACTGGGTCAACAAGGGCCTGCTTTCTATGCGAGGTTTGCAGCGCTTGATCGACTCGGGCAAACCGATTGTATGGACCTGCCACGATCTTTGGCCGTTCACCGGCGGATGCTACCACCCTTCAGACTGTAAGGGATTGGAAAGCGATTGCCAGACCTGCCCCTTGTTGAAGTCGGGTTCTGATTTGGCCAAGCGTCGATTGGCGCACAAACACAGGCTTTGGGCTGGGCAAAAGCAGCTTCAATTTGTAGCACCTTCTGCATGGTTGGCGGGGAAGGCGGCGCGTAGCGCCGTTGCACAAGACTTGGTTCATGAGATTCAGGTCATTCCCAATGGCATTGACGCCCTCCGCTTCGCTCCGGGCGAGGCGGCGGCTGAACGCCGCCGCTGGAACCTCAATCCTGAGGCCACCGTCCTTCTGTTTTCATCAGCCAATTTGGCCAACCCCTACAAAGGCTTTCCCGAGTTTGTTCAGTTGTTCAATGCTCTTGTAGAGGCCGGTCAAAAGGTGCAAGCTCTCCTGGTGGGCCAAAATCGGGTAGGAGATTTGGGTTTGAAAGGCCCCTTTGTAGAAGCTGGATTCTTGAGCGAAGCCGATGATTTGGTGTCGGTGTATCGCGCCTCTGATTTGTACGTGACCCCCACGCGAAACGACAATTTGCCCACGACGGTCATGGAAGCCTTGAGTTGCGGAACACCTGTTCTAGCCTTTGGCGTAGGTGGAATTCCCGAAATGATCCAAGATGGTCATACCGGATGGGTAGTAGAACCAGGCGATACGCAAGGTTTGCGTCAAGCGGCACAGGCCTTTATGGGAAAGAGCGTACAGCAGCGCCAGCAAATGAGTTCTGCCGCACGTGCTTTTGCTCAAGTTACCTATTCCTTTGATGCGGTTGTGGATCAGTACCGGAAGCTCTACGATTCTCTCTAGCGGTTGCCATCTTGAGGCCAATTTTTCCCCTGCACATGCCCCTTAAACGCAGAAAAGGCCTCCTTGCGGAGGCCCTTTCCATCTATGAAACACACTACTAAACTTGTGATTTAGTCTACATTGTCGTGCAAGTGTCGGTTGGGACGAACGGTCATGTCGCGCCCGTCTCCACTCTCCTCGCCGATGGTGATGCGCGATACATCGCGGGCATCGCTGGCTGGTGCCGAAGCCAATACCACTCCTTTGCGCAAGTAGGCAGGAACGTCCAAGTCGTTGTCCAAGAGGTTCTCGCGCTCGTTACGGCGGTTGGGTATGTTATTGCCGTATGGACCTTCATACGCATTCTGGCTGTGTGAGGCAGGTTCGGGGTTTAAGGGTTCGTGGCTTTCCACTACACGGGGCTGGAACATGCCAGCAGGGGCGGCAGGAGCTTCAGCAGGTGCAGCCGCTACTGTGGCTTCTTCCACCATGGCAGCTGGGACTTCCTGAGCAGATTGTGCCGGAGCATGGCTGAAGGGCAGTTCGCGCTGGGCTTGGTTTTCAAAGCCGGTGGCAATAACGGTAATGGAAATGCGGTCGCCCAAGCTTTCGTCTTGGGTAATGCCCATTTTTAGGTGGGCCGAGTGGCCGGCTTCTTCTTGCAAATAGCGCTTGACAGCGCGGGTTTCGCTCATCAAGGGCTCTTGATCGCCGTAGGTGAAGTTCACCAACAGGTGTTGGGCGCCTTTGATGCGAACGTTGTCGAGCAAGGGGCTATCCAAAGCGATTTTAACGGCGGTTTCTGCACGGTTTTCCCCGCTGGCTACTCCAGTACCCAAAATGGCGCGTCCGCTCTTGCGCATGGCTGTCAATACATCCATGAAATCCACGTTGATTTGGCCAGGGCGTGTGATGATTTCGGCAATGCCTTTGGCAGCGGTGCAGAGAATATCGTCGGCCTTGGAAAATGCTTGTCCTATGGTTAGATCGCCGTACATGTCGACGATGCGGTCGTTGCAAATGGTGAGCAATGCATCAACGTGAGGGCGTAGCGATTCCACGCCTTCGTTGGCTTGGTTGATGCGCTGAGGTCCTTCGTCTTCAAAGGGAATGGTCACGATTCCGACGGTCAAGATGCCCATCTCTTGGGCCAACTTGGCAATCACAGGAGCCGCTCCGGTTCCGGTACCACCGCCCATGCCGGCAGTGACAAATACCATTTTGGTATTGCCTTCCAATAGGCGCCGCAATTCTTCCAAACTCTCGACAGCTGATTTTTCACCCATTTCGGGTTGGGAGCCAGCGCCGAGGCCTTGGGTCAATTCCAAGCCGAGTTGAATGCGGTTGGGTACAGGGCTGTATTTGAGGGCTTGGGCATCGGTGTTGCAGACGAAAAAGTCTACTCCTTCAATGCCGTGTTGGTACATGTAGTTGACGGCGTTGCTTCCGCCGCCACCGACACCAATTACTTTTATCAAATTGCCTTCGAAACGATCTACGGCAGGTACAAAGGGTTGTGACATAACAGGAGGTTCTTAGTTCATTTTATCGTCGAAGTCTTCGTTGACCCAATCTTGCATGCTTTTGCCCCAGTTGATCACGCCCTGAATCCAAGTTTGGCGCTTGCCGGGGTTGTCATCGATGGGAAGAGGCTCGGAAATGTCTTCGTCGTATGAGGGTGATACTTCGGGCCCAACAGTCGTGTTGGACAAGGGCTCGTTTTGGGAAAGTTGGAGTTGGGTTTTGGCAGCCAGTTCAAATCCTTTCATGACCAATCCAATACCGGTGGCGTACATGGGGTTGCGCACTTCTTCGATCATGCCCTTGCCCAAGTGTTGGCCGGGACGGCCAATGTGAACTTCGAGTCCAATTTGGTAGTTGAAGAGTTGTGTTACATCCTTCATGCTGGAACCGCCTCCGGTCAATACAATTCCCCCTGCCAAACGCTGGCGTAGGCCGCTGACTTCGATTTCAAAATCGACTTTGGAGATGATGTCTTCCACACGGGCACGAATGACCTGGCTGATGGCGTACAAAGAGATTTCACGGGGCTGGCGACCTGGCAATCCGGGTACGACTACTACTTCGTTCTTCATGGCCTCAGTGGGGTAGCAAGACCCGTAATGGGTTTTGACGACTTCGGCTTGGTCTTTCAATATACCAAAGGCTTCTTGCAAGTCTTTGGTGATGCGATCACCCGCAATGGGAATGATAGCGGTATGGCGAATGAAACCGTCTTCGAAAATACAGACGTCGGTGGTGCCGCCTCCGATGTCGACCAAGGCCACACCCGCTTCCATTTCAGGCTCGCTCAACACAGCAGCCGCAGAAGCTACAGGTTCTACGATCAAATCTGCGACTTCCAAGCCGGCACGGCGAACGGCCATGAAAATGGTTTTGGCCGCTGATGTTTCACCGGTAATGATGTGGTAATTGCACTCTACGCGAACACCCACGCGGCCCACAGGGTCTTTGATGCCATCTTCGTTGTCAATGCGGTATTCTTGGGGCAATACGTGCAGGATTTCCAAACCTGGAGACAGGGCCAAGTTCTCCATTTCTGACTCGAGGGTATCGAGCTCGGCCTGGGAAATTTCTTCGTCCCACATTTTGCGGCTCAAAGAACCACGATGCTGCAAGCTTTTGATGTGATGCCCAGCAATGCCGACGAAAACGGTTTTAATCGAAACTTGGCTTTGGCGCACGGCTTCGGTAATGGCCAATTCAATGGCTTGTACGGCTTTGCTCACATTGGCTACCATGCCACGAGAAACACCACCTTGAGAGGGGGCTTTTCCCATGCCTAGAACGTTTATTTTACCGTTCTCGGCCATTTGACCAACAATGGCGCAAACCTTGGTGGTTCCAATGTCTAATCCGACGATAATCTGAGAGTTGTGTTGTGTCATAGAGGATTATTGCGTAGAGTGTGTATCTTTTTGGACAGGCTTCAGTAGAAACTGTTCACTTTCTGGATCATTGGGCTTTCCTACGACTTGATTTAGATAACTTATGTCTACCGTATGGTACTT
>JALRLA010000314.1 GCA_023254645.1 Bacteroidia bacterium | reverse complement strand
GAAATGAAAGGAGAAGAGGTCAATTTGAAAAACTTGGCCAATGATTTGGGCCGCGATGTCGAAGAAGCATTCCTCAAAGGCAAGCCTCAGGCAGAGGCTTGGATGCGCCAAAATGGTTCACGATTGGGTCGATTCTTAGGGGGAGTTTTGTTGATTGCCTTGCTGGTGGCCTTCGTTCCCGTATCGGTGGGAGTGATCGCTTCAGCTGGGGCCTTGAGTTTTACTTATGGTTTGATCCAGGACTATTTTTTCGTCGACGGAACTCAAGCGATTTGGGCCTTTGTTTCGGCGGCTGTGTTGGTGCTGATTCCGGTGATTTCTTTGTTCTATGTGGCTCTGCGCTTGTTGGTCAACGGTCGCCGTTTGCCCTTTTGGGTGAAGACAGTGAAGGCTGTTATGGTACTATCGGCTTTTTCTTATTTGATGGTACTGACCGCTCAAGTGGGTCGGGATTTCTCGAATGTGGCCGAATGGGATCAGGAAATAAAATGCACCGGTGCCAGAGCAGAGCAGCCCTTGAAAATTCGGGTCTCTGGGGTAAAGCCTAAGGCCTTTCGCGAGCATCACCTTCATTTGGACGTAGACGGCCGAAAAGTGGATTACTACGGCGAGAGCGATTGGAATGAATTGTTGGCCAACAAGCTAAGTGAAGATGTGTCTTTGAAATTGGCGGCCACCCAAGACAGTATTCCCTATGTGCGTATAACCCGTTCGGCAAGAGGCAAAAGTCGAGCAGCCGCCATGAAACGTGCGGCGATGATTGAGTACCCCATAGAGGTCAAAAACAACGAATTACAGCTTTCTCAGCAGTTTGGCTTGAGTAGTGATTCAAATGCGGTTTGGCGCAAACAAGAGGTCGAAGTCACCGTGTTCATTCCAGCCGGTTACAAGGCCGTTTTGGATCCTTCTTGCCGCCGATTGATTCACCATTTCAACGGTCAATATTTGAATTGGCAAGACTGGGAATCCAATCCCAGTATCATTGAATCAAAAGAGGGGAAACTCGAATTGATCAGCGTTGATTGAGCACCAATAAGCGCTGAGAATAATGCCCAGTTTCGGTTTCTAAATGCAAATAATAGGGGCCGGGAACCCAGGCAGTAGACTCCCAAAAGGTGCCAACTTCAACTGCTTGCGAGAACAACAATTGCCCATACGCATTGTATACCGATATTTTGCCCTTTTCGGGAATCTGAATGTGGGTTCCGTCTGCGCATGGATTGGGATAGGCCAAGAACGATGTAGCCTCGGTTGGCTCCTTCGTCTGCGCCCAATTGGCCTGGCTCAAAATCAACAATCGATTCCCTCTCGCCGTTAATGACGGGTCCGATAAGTTCCAGTTCTTTAAGGCACCTTTCGCGTCAATGCTGCAGCTTCCCGCCACGGTCTGGGTATTGGCCTCATACAGTGTGTAGGAACCCTCGGCTAGCGTAGAGGCTGACCAGACAGGTGTGGCCGATTGCGAGGAGTTGCTCAAGTTGTGCAAGGCCATTAAAGCCTCGCCGTTCCAAACACGGGCATAAGCCAATAGGTTTTCGTTGTTGCAATCAGCGGGCAAATAATAGCCTTTTCTCAAAGCCTCATAGCGATGTCGCATGGTTATGCTATGGCGGTAATGGTTCCATAAGGAAGCGGAATCGGCCTCTTGCAACTCGACGTTTTTGTTCGTGTAGTCCCCATTGGGGTTGCGCCAGGCTTTTCCGCTGCTAAAGCCGGCGCCTGTTTCAGGGCTCCATTGCATGGGCGTTCGAATGTTCAAATGATCACCCGTTCCGGTCATGCCGATCTCTTCCCCGTAGTACAGAAAGGGGATGCCAGGCAACTCCAGCAATATCGAAGCGCATTGTTTGTTCTGTGCTTCGTCATTCAAGTTACTGTATAGGCGATCTTGGTCGTGGTTGGTCAAAAAGGTGGAGTACTGCATGCGGGGGTAGAGTGTCTCTATCTTTTGAATCTGGTTGTGAATCACCGAGGCTTTCCCTTCTTGAACGGCGCGTTGAATGCAACCTGCGAGATCAAACTCAAAGCAGCTTTTCAAGAGCGAGTCCGATACATAGGGAATGATCTTTTCCGTGTAGTCCCATACCTCGCCAACTGTGAAATGATCTTTGTTTATCGCCGATAGGCGCTGATTCAACTGGCGAATAACCTCAAAGGTTTCAGGCGTGTTTTCGACCACCAGCGAGTCTTCGTCCAAATACTTGATGGCATCCAGGCGGTATCCGTCGGCACCCAGGTTCATCCAATATTCCGCCACTTTCATCATGGCCTCTTTCGCATCGGGATTTTCGTAATTGATGTCGGGCATGCCGTCGTAAAAGATGCCGTAGTAGTATTCGCCCATGTAGGCGTGCCAGACATTTTGGCCCCAGGGGCCGGTTTGATTGGGTTTGGTAGCCGACCAACGGTACCAATCGCGGTAGCCGTTTTGTTTGTTTCTCGACCATACAAACCAGTCGTTTTGGTTGCTCGAGTGGTTCATGACCAGGTCAATGATGACCTTGATGCCCCGCTGGTGGCAGGAATCCAACAATTCCTGAAAATCTTGCAAGGTCCCGTAATCGGGTTCAGTGGCGTAATAGTCACTCACGTCATACCCGTGGTAGCTGGGCGATTCCATCATGGGCATGAGCCA
>JALRLA010000301.1 GCA_023254645.1 Bacteroidia bacterium | reverse complement strand
AGGTATCAAGAATGGTTCCGTCTCCCCCAACACAGATCAAAACATCGACATCGCTGCCCGGTTGCAGGTAATCAAAAATGTGCAACTTGAGTTTGGCATCCAGATTCATGTGCACGAAATCCTCCAAGGAGGCACTGCAGTAAATGTCATGACCGCGCTCAGCCAAGGCTGTAACCAGACGAAGAAAACCCTCCTGGTGGCGGGAGTCTCTCACATTGCGGGCGTATACAGCGATTTTCATGACTCTGGGATCAAATGGCGTGTCTCAATACCAATCGACTGACCCACTGCCCGCGGGCATTTCGGCTGAAATCAACCCGCAGCAAGGCGTCGTAGTACAAAAGCAAATCTACACCCAAACCAACAGAATGCAGCAAATTTTCGCCCAAGGGGTTGGTCGCCAAGCCGATGGGTTTCAAAATTTTACCCGCATCTGAATAGAGGTTCAACCAGGCTTGAAGCGGCATTTGGTGGTAAGACCCCAAAGCCTTGAAGGGCCATTGAATTGCCTGGGGCAAACCCAAACGGTACCGGTAGGCCAACTTGGCTAATGCCAGGCCTTGCCCATCAAACATGTAATTCTCATAACCCCTGACATAATCGCCTTGAAAGAAAGCCTGGTTCTGCAACACATAGGTAAGGTCACCCATTCGGTATCGAAAAAAGGCCAAGGCCGCTAGGCCCGAATGATCCGTTAGGGGCACAAATACCCGGTAGCGGGACTCCAACTCGGGTGTGATACGATGCACCTCCCCACTCCATTGGCCGTAAACGGCCAGCGAGGTTTTCCACTCTGAACCTTGGGTAGGGTAATGCAATTGGTTGCGGTAATCCCTGACCCAAGTCAACCCTAGTTGCTGCTGAAATTGCTGTGTAGACCCAAGCGTATAGTTGGGGTTCAACTTCAAAATGTTCGAGTCTACTTCCAACCATTGTCCGGTAGTCTGAATGCGAATGTCTTTGTGGTAATTGAAGCGGTAGCGAAACTCTCCGCCCAATTGAGTGCTCTGTTTCATCTGAACATGCGCGTCGGGGTAAAAGCGAACCTGGTTGTTCTGGCTCATGAACCAAAGGTTGCTGCTCTGCACATGTTCGGCTTGCAGGCTCCATTGGTAGTCTCGTTCAGCCAGCGTGTAGGGCCTTCGGTATGCTACACCCGCAGCCCTATTGAAACCCCCAACAGCCGTAACGCGTAAATCGCGGTTCAAACCCGCTATGTTGTTCAAGTGAAACTCAGCCCCGCCAAACAAGCGTTTGGCTTCATAGCCCGACTGGGCCCAGTTCAGCAAACTTCCATCACCGTATCCGGCTATGGGCTTAGCCCAGGCATACCAGCGCTCCTTTACCTTGATGTATAGTATGTGGCCTTCTGCCCACAGGCTTACTTCTGTAAACAGGTGAGTGCTCTGCAAACGTCCTTCATACCGGGCCATCAAAGAATCGCTGATGGATAGGCATTCACCCGGTTGCCAATTCAGTTCGCGGTAAAATATGCGGGTTGAGGTTTGGTAATTGCCTTCTATACGGACCGAGTCCACTCCAGAACAAGCCTGTTGGGCCTGGCTGAGCAAGGGCCAGTAGAGCAATATCAGCAGGGCTCGTAAACGCACAAATCAAAAGAATAGGCATGCCGCTCATCGGCCGCATGAGATTCTCGACTCAAGCAAGTCCACTTCGAAGACGGCATTTCTGGAAAATGAGCGTCAGCTTCGGGGAATTCAGCATTCACCTCAGTCAAGTATACTGCCTGGGCCAGATTCAAAGCCTGGGCATAAATCTCTGCCCCCCCAATGACCATCAATTCAGCCTCCCCTTCAACGGCTTGAAAGACAGCTTCCCAACTGGACATGGCTTCAAAGCCTTCGGGCAAGGGCTCTTCTCGGCGGGTCAAGACCAAGTTTCGTCGGTTTTTCAAAGGCCGGCCCAAACTTTCCATCGTTTTGCGACCCATGACAATGCTCTTGCCTTTGGTGTGTTTGATGAACCACTGAAAGTCGTCGGGCAAATGCCACATCAAGGCATTGCCGGCGCCTATCTCACGGTTGACCCCGCAGGCGGCAATGAGGGAGATTTTCAGCTCAGCCATGCTTCAAAGATAAGCACCCACGGCTTGTCAAGAGTCTGAGTTCGGCGCACACAGCCTAGGTGTTTGGCCCATCGACCGCGGTGAATCAGCATTGAAAGCGCCCAAGGGGTTGTATCTTTGCGCCTTATGAGCCGTCTTGTCGCCATCGTGGGCCGCCCCAACGTAGGAAAAAGCACCCTATTCAACCGCATCACCGGTCATCGCCATGCCATTGTCGATGATATGAGCGGCGTTACCCGCGACCGCCATTACGGAACCGGCGACTGGAACGGTGTGGAATTCACCGTGGTTGACACGGGCGGGTTTGTTCCCGACAGCGAAGACACCTTCGAAGCCGCCATTCGCGATCAGGTGCACATCGCCATTGAAGAAGCCGCTGTGCTGCTCTTCATCGTAGATGCGCAAAGCGACGTTCACCCCCTTGATAACGAATTCGCTGAGGTTCTGCGCAAAAGCAAGAAACCCGTGATCCTGGTGATGGATCTGATCCTGATTTAGTTTTAAA
>JALRLA010000223.1 GCA_023254645.1 Bacteroidia bacterium | reverse complement strand
TGGCTCCACAGACGGGCTTGCTTATCGAAAACGGTTGTAGCGAATTCCAATTTTTGCTGGAGTTCGATACGGCTTTTGTTCAAGGTAGATTGATCCAACAGGGCCAAGGTTTGGCCTTTGGTGACACGCTGTCCCGCTTTGACCAATACTTGAGTAATCAATCCGGGTACTTGTGCGGTGGCCAGGGTGCTCTCTTCGGCGTCGACAACGCCTTCAAGGCTAACATAGCTTTCAAAAGTGCTTGAGCTTAAGGTTTGCACAGCAACCAACTTGCCGGTAGAACCTGAGCTATCCATTTCGAGGATTTCTATTTCCAAGTTTTTGGCTTGTGTTTGGAGTTCCGCAATTTGTTTGTTCAAGTCTTCCAGTTCTTTCTTTTTTGCTTCGAGTGAGTTGCCTTCAGGTGATGAACAAGCAACAATGGCCAGAGCGGCCAATAGGGTATACGCAATCTTTTTCATGGATGGGTCTGGTTTATAGGGAGCCGTAGGCGGTTTTGAGATCGACTTTGGACAAGACCAAGTCGTAAATGGCATTGAGGTAATTGTTTTGTGCCGTTTTTAATTCGGTTTCAGCTTGGGTCACTTCGAGTGAAGAACCCACGCCCTCTTTGAATTTCAGCAAGGATTTGTTGTATATGTCTTGCGCCAAATCCAAACTCTCTTTTTGGATTTCAGCTTGTGTCAAGTTCAATTCATAGCTCCGCTTGGCGTTCTGATACTGCAACCAAGCCGCATTCTCAAACTGGTTAAGGTCGTTTTGGCCTTTTTCAATTTTGTGGTCAATTTCACGAAGTTTGGCCGGTGTTTTCAATCCGTCAAACAAGGTCAAACGCATGCTCAAACCAATGGCATTAGAGGGAACCCAATTGTTGTTTGGAGTCAGGTTTGATTGGAAAAAGTTGAATTCGGGTCGTTGGGTGGTTTCTTGGTGCTGGTAAAAGCCGACCAATTGAGGAATGTAACCCATTTGGTAGCGCTTTTTGTCCATTTCGTTGAGCATGATGCCCTGGTTCAACAATTGATACTCCAAGCGTGTGCTAGGATTGAAGTTGTTGAGCTCGGCATCGATGCTGCTCATGCTGTTGTTCAATTCTTCCAAATTAAGGCTAATGCTGAGCCCTTCGTTCATGGGGTATCCCATTTGCAATTTGAGGGCGTTCAAAGCCATGGCAATCCCCATATTTAGCTTCTCTTCCTGCAAAACGATGTTGCGGTAATTCAATTCCAAGCGCTGTACATCCAAAGATTCGGTGAATCCCTCTTTGTTAAGGGCTCGCATTTCTTGCAAGCTTTGATTGATGATGGCTTTGTTGGCTTGAATGAATTCCTGGTTCTTTTGAAGGCTAGCAACCAAGATATAGGCCTTGGTAATGGAAGATTTTAGGCTTTGTTCGCTCAAATTCTCCTGGAGTTGACTCAAGTTGACAAATTCTTTGGAGGCCTTTAATCCAACAAAATAGGTTCCATCGAAAATCAATTGATTGACCGATAGATTGGCCGAAGAGGTGTAGGCTTGTTGGAATTGGAGGAAAATGTATTCTGGTGCGCCAGGTTGGGTAGAAAATGAATTCTTGATCCAAGATCCAGGAACGGTCAAGTACTGCTGGTAATTGCCAGTGGCAGAAATCTGGGGCAAGCCTAGGGCCAAGGTTTGATTGACTGTTTCTTGGGCGATGGCCACATCATGGCCTGCATTCATGTAGGCCGTGTTGTGCGATTTGCCGTAAGCGATGGCTTCGTCTAAACTGAAGCTGCTTTGTGCCATACCGAATCCGGTTAGGCCACAAAGGGCCAGCAAGCTGAAAATTTTATTGTTCATGGGTGATTGTCTGATTCCAATTGATGGTTTGAACCATGGCTAAGCCTTTTACGGTACATATGCCATGTAGATGGTACTGTATGAGTGAATTGACCAGTTGCTTTTTGCTCTCAACCTGGTGTTGGTAGGAGGATTCTTGGGGTCCTAAAAGGTTGAACATCATAGCATAGAAAGCACGAGCAATGATGTCGTTGTCCAAGTCTTCTCTATACAGGCCCTGTAATTTTCCTGCCTTCAAGTTGCTGATTGCGTTTTGGAGCGCATGCCTCTCCCTGTGTTCAACAAAGAGGTCAAAGCAATCCCTATGGTACTTTTCCAAATCATACATCATGCTGGGATTCATGTGTTCCAACATGTCGATCATGAATCGGGAGATGGCGTGAAGTTGAAGAATAGGGTTGGGCTCCTTGGCGAGAATGACAGTGAATTGTTTGGACATTCGGTCCAGCATTTTTTGAACCGTGCTGCGCACCAATTCATTCTTGTCAGGATAGTGCTTGTACAGCGTTTTTTTGGAGATGGAGATCTCTTTGGCGACATCATCCATAGTGACGCTGCGAATACCAAAACGGTTGAAAAGCCGTTCTGCTGTTGATTGTATGCGCGCCATTACTTCCATAAAGCGCCGCAAAGGTAGTTATTTCAAAGGCTATTGGAAACTATTTACACATTAAAAGTTTCCATGTCGACAAAGGTCAATTGGGCATCGACCAAGGCAGGCGAGATTGTACGCCGAACAAGTGCTGTACCGAGGTGGCATCTTTCAATAATTCAGCCTCTAGGCCCAGTTTTGACCACATGTAGGATTGCAAAGAGGAATTCATTTCGCCTTCAATCAAGAGTTCGAAAACAGACTTTTTAACGGGGAATTCTTGAATCTGATAATCCTTGAGTTTGGCCATTCTTTGGGCCGACTGCAAACTTCTGTCTAGACCGCCATAGCCATCAATCAAACCCAGTTGCAACGCATCTGTGCCGGCGTAAACGCGCCCTTGTGCCCAAGCTAGAATGGAGTCTAACGGTATTTGGCGTCCCTTGGACACCCATTGGGTGAAGTCGGAGTAAATGCGATCGACACTTTGCTGCATCAGAGCTTGTTGACCAGGGCTTAGGGGCTTATCGGGTCGGAATAGCACCGATTCTTGGCCCAATTCGACGGTTTCATACGACAAACCCAATGTCTCTTTGTACAACTTGGAACTGTTGGGTATCAAGGCAAACACGCCAATGGAACCCGTGATGGAATTGGGCTGAGCAAAAATGCTGTCAGCCATGCAGGATAGGTAGTATCCGCCGCTTGCACTGACGTTGGAAAAACTGACGATTAGCGGCTTTTTGCGTTTCAACTCGGCCAATTCATGGGCAATCAAGTCAGAGGCAAAGCTGCTTCCTCCTGGGCTGTTGATGCGAAGAACGACGGCTTTGATGGATTCATTTTTTGCCAATTCGCGAATTTCTTTGATAAAGGATTCGTCGCCGATTTGATCGCTGCTTCCTTTGCCCATGACGATATCTCCTTCGGCGTATAGAATGGCGATTTTGTCAGCGCTATAATGGTAATGGTCAAAGCTTTTCCAATAATCGCTGGCCGTAACCTCAGGTAAATCTTCAGCATTAGACAAAGAGCCATATTTTGCCAATTCACCAGGGTACAAGCGTGATTGAAAGTGGCGCTTGGCCTGGTCTTCGTATTCCAATGTGTCGACCAATCCCTGTTGGCGGGCCTGTTCAGGAAAGGGAGTATTTCCTGACATAGCCAAAGCCCAGAATTCCTCAAAGCTGCGATGGCGGCTGAGGGCCATGTCCTGGATTTGGGTTTTGTACAACTCGCTGAGGTATCGGTTGATTTGAGCCCTGTTAGGCTCAGATAACTCCTCGTTGATAAAGGGTTCTACGGCTCCTTTGAACTGACCAACTTTGAACACTTGTACATCAATGCCCATTTTGTCCAAAAGGCCTTTGTACATGATGATTTGGCTAGCCATTCCATTGAATTCAACCATTCCCTTGGGGTTGAGTGAAACTACATCGGCAATGCTTGCTAGGTAAAGACCGGCCTCGGAGAACATAAACGAGTGGGCATAGATGGGTTTGCCACTCAACTGAAAGGTTTTCAGAAGTTCTCTGAATTCGCGTGCTTGGGCCCATGCGCCGGAGTAATTGCCGCAATTCAACCAAATGCCCGAAATGTTGGGGTCTTTCGCCGCGTTTTTCAGCAACAATGACCACTGGTGAATGCCCAAGGGTTGGTTTTTGGAATTGGAAATGAGATCCAAAACAGGGTCAGATTCGTTGCGTTCTGCGATTCCGTTGCTCAGATCTATATTCAAAATGTGAGGCGTGTTGCCTAGATCAATGGGCTCGTCTTCAGAGGCCGAAATGCCAGCGACAATTCCGACCAGTACCAAAGCCAATAAACCCAGTCCAATAAAAGTGCCCAAAGCACTGACCAAAACCCGTTTTACAAACGACCACATACGGCGAAATTAATCGCCCATTGGTCAAGCCCATGTTTTTTGTCGTTAAACATCATTCGTCAAGGGTTAAACGGCCCTAAGTTTCATTAATTTTGGCCTACTACTATGAACATGAAACGAATCGTTCTGGCCGCAGCTCTGATTTTGTTGTCGCCCTTGGCATTGATGGCCCAACACCCCATGGGCCTTGTGGTGGGTGATTTGAATACGCCATATGCCTATTCGCTAAACCCTGCCTTAACCCGAAGCAGTTTGGGGAATCGGGCTTACTTCAATTGGTGGGGAGGAAGTTTGGCCTTGAGCCCTGAGTTTGACATGAATTTGGATCAAACCTGGAATGCTCCTAATCCTCGTAACGGGTTCCAACGAATGAATGCCATGAATGAGGTTTATGGCCCATCTTTTTTTCTGCCTATAGGCCCTCGTGCTAGTTTTGGCTTTGGGGTCAAAGCGCTCAGTGGATTGAGTTTGAATGGAGTCAGTGAAAACTGGGCCTTGTTGCTGCGCAACGGCGGTTCCGTCACCGATTTCAATTCTTTGAGTCAGGGCGCTTTTTCCATCAATACGGACCAATACCAAGAATGGTTCTTCTCCTTCAGTGGAGAGTCTGGGGCATGGTCAGATGGTTGGTCGGCCCGAAGTTTGGCCCAACGCACCCGCGCTTATCGCTGGGGAGTGACACCCAAGTTCATCATAGGGATGGGAGCGGCCAGCTTGAACGGAACGGCTGTGAATCTGTTGAACATGACTCAAGTGGGCAATTCCGTAACGGCCGATGCCCAAGATGTTCGCTTGCGTCTTCAGTATACCGATGATGCTTCGGCTTCTACCACGTTGGCCGGGCCTTGGGGCTTGAATTTCAGAATTCCCTACGGGGCAGGTATGGGTGTTGATTTGGGTTTTGTGTACGAATACCGACCCAATGCTGCTCGAAAATTCGACTTTTTGAGCCCTTGCGATTGGGAAGAACAACAGCAATATGTATGGAAGTTCGGCGCTTCCTTGACCGACCTAGGTTTGATTTGGTACGACGGCGAGTCCCAATCATTGAATCGTCAGGGTAGTAGCTTGACCTATCAGCCCACGGTCATCAGCGGTCCCGATGAGCGATTCAGTACATTGGGGTATACGGTTTTTGTGGGCAACAATGCGGAGACTGATCCGGGTTTTATCAGTTATACTCCAGCTGCATTGAACATGCAGTTTGATAAGCGATTGCAACGTTACGGATTGTCAGGAGAGAATGTTCCATTTCACTGGCACATTGGAGCGTACTGGACCCAAGATTTGAAGGCGGTTAACTCCAGCGGATTGCACCGTGCTTCTTATTTCAGCGTGGTTCCCCGCCACCAATCGGAACGCTTGGAATACGGCTTTCCGGTCAGTTTGACCAACCAATACCAAAACCTTCAAGTGGGAGCCTATGTTCGAATAGGCCCCTTGACCTTGGGAAGTGATAATTTGGTCGGTTACAAAAACTGGCAAACGGGCAAAACCATGGGAGGTGCAAATTTCTATTTTGGTGTTCGTTCCAAATTGGGTGATTGTTTGCCCTGGTACGAGGAAACCTATATAGAGCCCACCTATGATCAGAATCCTTCTGATTCAAACAAAGCTTGCGATACGGTCTATGTAGATCGCGTACAGACCCTTCGAGATACTGTATATACCAACAGTGAGTACCGCATCGATACCCTGCGCATCGAAACAGTAAAACTCGTTCGAGATACGATCTACAAAGAGGCCCCTGTTAGTCCAGTTGATCCCCTCGAAGATCGTGTCTTGGAAGACACGAAGAAGAAATTGGCTGCTGTTGAGGCCGAATTAGCCAAAGAGCAAAAGCGCAACAAGGACTTGCAAGACCAATGGTTGGAGGAGAAGAAACGCTGCGATGAAGCTTTGAAGCAAGAAGAAGACAAGCGCAAGAAAGCGGAAATAAGTGCAGAAGAAGCCAAAAACAGGGCTGATGGCCTGGAACAAGATCGCGATCGTTTGCAGTTTGAATTGGATCGTTTGAAGCAGGCCTCTGGTTCTGGATGTGAGGAGCAAACGCGTTTGCTGGATAGCTTCTTGGCCATTGAGCAGAAGAAAAACCAAACCTTGACGGCTGAATTGTCAAAAGCCCGTAGCGAAAGGGATCGCGCCGTTTCTGATTTGGCATCTTGCCAAAATCGCAGCGATGAATGCTTGAAGTCACTGGGAGCCGTTGAGGCAGAACGAGATCGCTTGAAGAGCGAAGTAGAAGCCTTGAAATTGAAGCTGGCGGTACCGGTTGAGGATTGTGCTCCCATCAAAAAGAAATTGTAAAAGCACTTTTAGACAATAAAATTAAAACAAGTTACGCTGAAATTCATGCATCAAGTGGTCATGAT
>JALRLA010000360.1 GCA_023254645.1 Bacteroidia bacterium | reverse complement strand
CCTTAAACTTGGCCACCGTGTACTTGCAGTGCTTGCAAACCCAAGCCCGTTGGAGAGCCGCACAAAATCAAATGAAAAACGGCGAAGCCTTGGCCAAACGAGCCCAGTTGCAATTCGAATCTCAAATCATCAACGAATCTGACTTGGCCAGCACACTGGCTCAATACGAAACCCAAAAGGCAGGGGAGCGAAATGCCCGCAATGTCTATCATTCGTCACTTCAATCTTTGCAATTGCTCATTCGCAAGCCTTACGACCCACAATTTTCCATTGCTGAGGGTGGCTTAGGTTTGGAGGCCGCAGCCTTGGATTCCACCCAAAAGCTTCCTTACCAATTGGAAGATTTGTTAGCTCTCATTGAACAGAGACCCGATGTCCAGGCTGCCTTGTACTCGGTCCAAACGGCTGAACACAATCTCAAAACGGCCAAAGGTGCCCTTCTTCCAACCCTAAGCATGGGCGCAAGCACCGGAACCGTTTATTCCGACAATGCCAAAGAAATCACGGGCCTGAGCTTTGGAGATTTCCAACCCATCGGGCGTGTTCAAGGCTCTGGAGAAATCGTGGAAGCCCCAGAACTCTTGTACCAAACCCAGACCTCTGCCTTTTCTGATCAACTGAGCAACAACTTGGGTAATTCAATCGGCATCAACCTTTCTATTCCCTTGTACAACAACCGTCAAGCCTATATACGCATCCAGCAATCAGAACTTGAACTGACACGCGCTCAATTGAATTTGGAAAAAACACGCATGAACGCTCAAAACGAAATTCAAAGCGCTTGGCTCCAACATGAGAACGCCAAAGCTCAATATTTCGCCAGTTCCAGCGCCGAGAAAGCCCAAGAGAAGAGCATCAAGTTGCAACGAATGCGATTTGAACAAGGATTGGCTTCCCAAATTGATTTTTGGGTCAGTGAATTCAACTACAACAACTCCATAGAAACAAGAATTGAAGCCGAATTTGAATACCAGTTTCGTCGGTTGATTTTGGATTATTACGCCAATCCCGCAGGATTGACAAAGACTGTATATTATGAATAAAAAGTGGATCTGGTGGGCCGGCCTTTCATTGGTGGGCATTGTCATTGTCGCCAGCATTAAAAAAGGTGGAACGAAAAGTGCAGAAGTGGAAACCACTGAGGTAACTCGCCGAGACATCACCGAATTGGTCAGTGTTTCCGGCAAGATCCAACCGGAGTTTGAAGTGAAAATCTCTGCCGACGTCAGTGGAGAGATCATCGAATTGACTGTCGCCGAAGGGGACACTGTTCGACAGGGTCAGTTGTTGTTGCGCATCAACCCAGAGTTATACGAAACAACTTTGAATCAGCTCAAAGCCAATTTGGATAATGCGATGGCCGGCATGGC
>JALRLA010000151.1 GCA_023254645.1 Bacteroidia bacterium | reverse complement strand
GGTGGTGAGGCGCCGGCCTTCGGGCGTGGGCTTGCGCGCATCGGCCTTGGCGAGCTTCGTGGCCTTTGCCTTCGCCGCCTTGGCTTGTCGGCCTTGGCCAGCATAGTAGCCTGTTCGGCGGCGGTGTCCTTCATCGCTGCCAAAACCGGGAATTACTTGCCCGAGAAAAGTGTGCTGCGCATCAACCAAGTTGTTTCTCTGGGCTTGATTGCTGTCGGATTGTACTGGCTATTCTTCGTGGGCTAGGCCCTTGTCTTCGCACAATTCGGTTAGAACTCCACCCGTGCTTTTGGGGTGCAAAAAGGCGATTCGTTTGTTGTCAGCTCCGTCTTTGGGCTGGGCGTGAATCAGGTCAAATCCCACTTCTTTCAGGGTATTCATTCGCTGCTCGATGCCATCAACATCAAAGGCCAAATGGTGCAATCCCTCGCCCTTTTTTTCCAAGAACTTGGCTATAGGGCTTTCTTCAGAGGTGGCAGCCAAAAGTTCGAATTTCACCCCATTTAGCTCAAAGAAGCTGGTGATAACCCCTTCGCTTTCAACGGTTTCGCGCTTGTAAGGTGCAATGCCCAACAAACGAGTAAACAAGGCCTCAGATTCCTCGAGGTTGCGAACGGCTATTCCGATGTGCTCCAACTTTTTCATAGATGTGTAAGATCTTATCGTCGAATTAACAACCTTTTAGCGGCTCAAGCGTTATTTTTGCACTTTAGATTTGGTCTAAATAAACACGCTAAACAGACATGAACCTGCCCATATACCTCGATAACAACGCCACTACACCGACTGATCCAAGGGTGGTTGAAGCCATGATTCCCTACTTCACGGAATTCTTTGGAAACGCGGCTAGCCGCAACCATCCGTTCGGATGGAAAGCCGAAGAGGCGGTAAGCTACGCTCGTGAACAAATTGCCGCCTTGATTGGCGCAAACGAAAAGGAAATCATCTTCACCAGTGGAGCGACCGAAAGCAACAACTTGGCGCTGAAGGGTGTGTACGAGATGTATGCGGCCAAAGGCAATCACTTCATTACGGTTAGCACCGAGCACAAAGCCATTTTGGATGCTTGCAAGCATTTGGAAAAGCAAGGCGCAGAGGTGACCTACCTATCGGTGGGCGAAGATGGTTTGTTGAGCGTCGAGCAAATTGCCGAAGCGATCAAACCCAATACGGTGTTGGTTTCTGTCATGTACGGCAACAACGAGTTAGGCGTGATTCAACCCATTCGTGAAATTGGTGCCTTGTGCAAGGAGCGCGGAGTATTGTTTCATACCGACGCCACACAGGCAGTCGGTAAAATACCTGTTGATGTGATGGCTGATCACATTGATTTGATGAGTTTCACCGCTCACAAAATGTACGGACCCAAAGGGGTAGGTGCGCTGTATGTGCGCCGCAAAAACCCACGGGTTAAAGTGACTGCACAGCTTGACGGTGGGGGCCACGAGCGCGGCATGCGCAGCGGTACCTTGAACGTCACGGGTATCGTTGGATTTGGAAAGGCTTGCGAATTGTGCCGATTGGAAATGGCCGACGAAGCCAAGCGCTTGAGTGCCTTGCGCGACAAATTGGAGAATGCGCTTTTGACCGTTGAAGAAAGTTATTTGAACGGAAACAAAGCCAATCGTTTGCCCCATACCACCAACATCAGTTTCAAGTATGTCGAAGGGGAGGGCTTGATGATGGGCATCAAAGACATTGCGGTGTCTTCGGGTTCAGCTTGTACCTCGGCTTCTTTGGAACCCAGTTATGTATTGAAAAGCTTGGGTCTTGACGATGAGTTGGCGCACAGCAGTTTGCGTTTTGGCTTGGGTCGTTTTACCACCGAAGAAGAAATTGACTTCACCATCAAATGCGTGAGCGATGCCGTACAGCGTCTGCGCGACATGAGCCCCTTGTGGGAGATGTTCAAAGAGGGCATCGATTTGAAGAGCATTCAGTGGTCAGAGCATTGAGTTTTTTAGACAGAATCTAAATTGTAAATTTGAACAAAGATTATGGCCTATTCAGATAAAGTTATTGACCATTACACCAATCCCCGCAACATCGGCACCTTGGACAAATCC
>JALRLA010000112.1 GCA_023254645.1 Bacteroidia bacterium | reverse complement strand
ACGCCACAATAGCGAGAACCCATAATCCGGAAATCCCCGCCATGCTGAAGCCTTACTGGCCGATTACAAAGGTTTGGCTGAGGGTACTGTTTCCCTCTTCATAACGCAAGGTGTAGGTACCCGCTGACCAATATCCCACTTGAATTTGAGCTTGCTCTTGAGCAGGCAATTGAATGACTTTACGGCCCATGGCATCGTAGACAGAGGCATTCCGAATTCCTCTCAAATCCACATTCAGCACTTCACTGACGGGCACGGGGTAAACCCTGGCTACATCGCCACTCATCAAAGAGACTCGACCCGCAGACCAACGCACATAGATGTTGTAAGTCAAGGTATCAATAGCACTTTCGTTGTAGCGATTCCAAACCGCATACTTCACTATGGCTGTATCGGCTACTCCGTTGGGGAATACCGTGATTTTCAAATACGCATCCTGCTTAGAGGCAATGGGAAACATGGTATCCTGTTCAATGAACATACCATAACAATTGCGGTTGTCGCAAAAAGACACATCCCAGGCAGAGGGAAAATCGACTGAAACCTTCTTGTATTCCAAGATCAAATCGCTGGACAAGGAATTGGTAATGTGAATGGCGCAATCCATGTACCCGCTAGATTCAGGAAAAAAATCATGGGTATTGGCACCCCCTTCTAATTCAAAATCTTGAGCGAAAGCGGCTGTTGACAAGGCCAAGTTAGCCACAAAGGCAATAGCTATTTTGCGAATGTTCATGCTACAAATATAATTGAAGGCTGAGTCCGTTGAGGTCAAATCCCTGTCAGCAAGGCCTGCTGAAGCTGTGGCAAATGTTGAAAACTCCCCAGATACAAGGAAGAATCATCCGGTTGCCAGCTCTTCCATTCGGCTGAATCCTCCATTTCTGCCTGGACCACTTCTCGCTCTCTCAGGTACCAAGCCGTTCGTATCCCTGACTCTACTCCACCGACCACATCGGTTCGAAACGTATCACCTACGTACAAACAATCATGGGCATCTGTCTGAGCCTTGCTCAAAGCAGCCTCAAAAAACAGTGGGCTCGGTTTGGCATGACCCAGACCTTCGCTTGACAGCATAAATTCAAAGTACTCCCCCAACCCGCAGCAGGCCAACTTGGTTTGTTGGGTTTGTTCGAACCCATTGGTCAGAATGGCCAATTTGTAATGGGGGGCGATGGCTTCAACGAAATCCCGTGCACCTGGCATCAAACGGGTCAGAACTGGACAGATGTCCAAATACTCCTTCCAAATTCCATCGGGAATCAATGATTCCGGGTATTTCAGCTCACGAAAAGAATCGGTGAATCGAGCACTGCGCAACACCTCTTTGCTCACCTCTCCTCGCTCGTAGCGAGCCCAATAATCGTGATTGATGCGGTTGTAAACTCTTACAAAATCTTCAGCCGTAGCGCCTGTGTGTTCTTGAATCGCATGGCGCTGAAACAAGACATGCAAAGCCTCTTCGGCATTGCCGTCAAAATCCCAAAGGGTATTGTCCAAATCCAAAAAGACCCAAGAAGGCTTAAATCCTCGAAGGTTTAAGTCTTCAAAGGGCTGCCAGTTCATGAGCGAACCTGATCGATTTGGCTGCAGAGATCGCCAAAAATCGTCTCGATCTCTCCCATTCCTGGTACACCGCTGTACTTGTCTTGCTCGGTATAGTAAGACTGCAAGGGGAGGGTTTTGTTCATGTACTCTTGGAAGCGATTTCGAATGGTTTCTTCGCTTTGATCATCGGCACGTCCTGAACTTTGACCTCTTAGAAGCAAACGCTTGACCAATTCATCTTCCTCTACTTCCAAGCCCAACACGGCATCAATGCCCGCTCCGAACTCTTCGAGCATGGTATCGAGGGCTTCAGCTTGGGCCACTGTGCGAGGGAATCCATCAAAAATGAACCCGCTGGCATCGGTATGCTCCAAAATGTAATTGCGAACCATGCCAATAACCACCGCATCTGGGACCAATTCCCCCTTGGCAATGTATTCATTGGCCTGAACCCCTAACTGGGTTCCGGCTGCGCGTTCTGCTCTCAACAAGTCACCCGTTGAAATGTGGGCCAATTGGTATTTTTCCAACAAGCGCTCGCTTTGGGTGCCCTTACCTGCCCCTGGAGGGCCAAATAGAATCAAATTGAACATACGAGAAGGTGCAAATGTATACCAGACGGGCGAAAAGGAAACCAAATCCACCATTTATGCCATCTCTGCCGTTATTTTTGCTTTGCCCCCAAGCCCATGCCTGTGCTTTTCAACGACCTCATCTTGCCCATGCGAGCCTTGTTCAGCGATGACCCATCGGCGTTCATCCCTTTGCATGCCCCCGCCTTTCACGGCAATGAGAAAACCTATTTGAACGAGTGCATAGACAGCACATTTGTGAGCAGTGTAGGCCCATTTGTTGACCGCATAGAAAAAGAAATGGCCGAGTTTACCGGCTCGGCTCATGCCATCGCCTGTGTGAACGGCACAGCAGCCTTGCACATTTCATTGCTATTGGCTGGCGTTCAAAAGGGTGACTTGGTTCTTACCCAGTCGCTTTCCTTTGTAGCCACGGCAAACGCCATAGCCTACACCGGCGCTGAGCCCTTGTTTTTGGACATAGACCCCAATAACCTCTCCTTGTCGGCCGAAACGGTTGCTCAATTCCTAAGTGCAGAATGCAGCCTCAATCCCCGCAGAGAATGCGTTCACAATGCGAGTGGGAGGCGGGTAAAAGCCATCGTACCTATGCACAGCTTTGGCTTTTGCGCCGATGTTAAAACTTTGCAAGAATTAGCTCGTCAGTACGGCTTGGCCTTGATTGAAGATGCCGCCGAATCGCTGGGGTCTTATATTGAAGGCCAACACAGCGGCACCTTTGGAATGTTTGGCACCTTGAGTTTCAATGGAAACAAAACCATCACCGCTGGTGGCGGAGGCATCATCCTCACCCAAGATGCGGAATTAGCCAAGAAAGCCAAACATTTGACCACACAGGCCAAGCAGCCTCATGCTTGGAAATTCTTCCATGATCAGACGGGATACAACTACCGAATGCCCAACATCAATGCGGCCTTGTTGTGCGCCCAATTGGAACAGCTGCCCGCTTTCCTCAAGGTCAAACGAGACCTCGCCCAGCAATACCATTCCTTGATAGAGACCTTCAAGCAAGGGAACAAGCTCGGCCCTTCGTTCTTGCTAGAGCCCCAAGGGCAAACCTGTAATTATTGGTTGTGCGGTATGCTCATGAATAGCTTGGAACAGCGAGACCAGTTTTTGGAAGAAGCGAATGCTTTAAACTTCATGTGTCGCCCCGCCTGGGAATTGCTGCATACGCTGCCCATGTTTCAGCGCAGCCCCAGGGCCGAACACTTGAGCCATAGCCACTTCATATACGAGCGTTTGGTGAGCTTACCCAGCAGCCCCTATCATTTGGCATGAATCAGGACCTCACCCATAGCGCCCCCAAAAAAATTGGCATACTGAGCAGTTCCCGAGCCGATTTCAGCATCTACGAACCCCTAATTCGAGCTCTTCAATCCGATCCTGAATTCGAGGCGCAGATCATCGCATTTGGAACGCATTTGTCGAAATCACACGGATACACCTTAGACGCCATCAAAGCCAACGGCTTTGCAGTGGCTCACGCCATCGACCATTGCTATGCCAATGCCGATGAGCCAGAGGCCATCTCTCAAGCCATGGGCCGAACCCTTCTGGAGTTCTCCAAACTCTGGGCCTCACAGAACTTCGACTTGGTATTCTGCTTGGGCGATCGATACGAAATGTTGGCGGCCGTTTTGGCTGCCAAACCCTTTAATATCCCTTTTGCTCATTTGTACGGAGGTGAAACCACCTTGGGTGCCATGGACGAGGCCTTTCGCCACAGCATCACCCATTTGAGCCAATGGCACTTTACGGGAGCTGAACCTTATGCCGAGCGCGTCAAAGAATTGACACAGCGTCCTGATCGCATCTTCAACTGCGGATACATCAACCTGGACACCCTTTCGCGACTCAACTTCATCAGCGCCGAAGGCATGCAAGAACGCTGCGGCTTAGACATGAGCCAACCCACCCTTTTGGTGACCATGCATCCCGAAACCGAGCGCTACACCCAAACGGCTAATTTCGCCGACGAACTCTGTGCTGCTCTTGAAGAATTGACCGAATTCCAGGTCTTGTTAACCATGCCCAATTCCGATACCCATGGCAATCAAATTCGCAGCCGGGTATTGGACTTGCAACAGCGCCGCCCGGGCATGGTCTGCGTAGAAAACTTGGGAACACTGGGCTATGCTTCGGCCATGAAGCACTGCAGCGCCATGTTGGGCAACACCAGTAGCGGTTTTGTGGAGGCCTCCTATTTTCCTAAACCCGTCATCAATTTGGGTCAACGACAAGAAGGTCGAATATTAACGCCCAATATCGCAGGTTGCGACTTTGTCAAAGCCGACATTGTGAATCTTGTGCGCAGCCACAGTCGGCAAACATTCGATCCCAACAGCAGCGCGATCTATGGCCAAGGCCACAGTACCGCTTGCATCTTAGAGCAATTGAAAACCCACATTTTTCCTACCTTGCAGCAATGACCCTTCTCGAGCAGCACCAAGTGGAAGCCAGCCAACCGCTGAGCGCAGCCTTGACCTTGATGGGCATGGCTGGGCATCTTCGAACCTTGTTCGTCACCGATTCGGATAACCGAGTCATTGGAACCTTGTCAGACGGGGACATACGCCGCGGTCTTCTCAAGGGCTTGTCGGCCCAAGATCCCTGCGAGGCATTCATGTTCAAAGACTTCCGCTCCTTGCGAAAAGGACAAATCGACGTTCGCCAACTTCAAGCTTATCGCGAAAAAGACATTTGCATCTTCCCCTTATTGAACGAGGCAGATCGCCTGGAGCGCATCATTGACCTCAACGACCTTCGCTCCTATTTGCCTCTGACCGCGGTCATCATGGCCGGCGGATTAGGCCAGCGCCTGCGCCCCTTGACCTTGGAAACACCCAAACCTCTATTGCCTGTCGGCGGGGTACCCATTCTGGAAATCAACATCAAGCGATTGGTGAGATACGGCATCCGTGAAATATTTCTCTGTGTCGGGTATAAAAAGGAGCAGATCATGGCCCATTTCCAAGATGGTTCTGCCTGGGATTGCCACATTCATTACATTGAAGAAAACCAACCGCTGGGCACCATGGGAGCATTGGCTTATTTGCCTGAACAACTCAAGCACAAACAGATCTTATTGTTCAATGCCGACTTGCTGAGCGACTTGGATTTGGAGGCCTTTTATTTGCGGCACCAAGATCAGGGCAATGCCCTAACCGTGGCGAGCATTCCTTATAAGGTTAAGGTTCCCTATGCCATATTGGAACAAGAACAAGATCGGGTTAAGGCCTTTGTCGAAAAACCCACTTACACCTATTTCGCCAACGCAGGATTTTACCTGCTTCAGCAATCCGATTTGGGCCGAATTCCCAAAGGAGAATTGTACAATGCCACCGACTTCATGGACAACTTAATTGCCGATGGGTCCCAGGTAGGCACGCACCCTATTTTGGGATATTGGAGCGACATTGGTTCACTCTCTGATTACGAAAAAGCTCAAAGCGACGTTCCCAATTTGCATTTGTATTGATATGCTATCACCCGAAACTTTGGTCATCATTCCCGCTCGAGCCGGTTCCAAAGGGATCCCCGGGAAAAACTGGCGGAATTTAGGAGGCAAACCTCTGATTCAATACTCCATGGAACAGGCTTTGGAGGTAGCACAGCCCCACCAAATTTGCATCAGCACAGACTCACCTGAAATACAAAGCACAGCCCAAAACCTAGGTCTGCCCATTCCATTTACCCGCCCAGAAGCCCTTTCTAGCGACACGGCTGGCAGCCGAGAAGTTTTGCTCCATGCCTTGGACCACTATGAGCAAGAGGGCCAAATCTTTGAAAACATACTGTTGCTCCAAGCGACCTCTCCCTTTAGACGATCAACTGACTTGATTGGCATCGTCGAACAATTGAAAGCGAACCCCGAGGCCGATGCTGTTTTTTCGGTCGTCGAAAGCCGAAGTAATCCCTATTACACCCACTTTCGATTGGAACAAAATGGATTACAGCCCTTGTTCGAGGGCCAGTATACCCGTCGGCAAGATTTGCCTCAAGTCTGGGAACTCAACGGCTCCTTATATGCCATTCGGGTTTCCTCATTGCGCGCCTACTCATTGGGTGATTTGCCTCAGCGCATGGCCTACAAAATGCCCTCGAATAGCTTGGTGGATTTGGACACCGAACTCGACTGGCTCTGGGCCGAATTTTTGCTCCAACAAGGCAAAGCCTACCTTTGAACCATGGCCCAATCGTTTGCATTGAATCTTTGGAACAGCCTGCTATCCCTGGGCAAAATTGGCATACGTAGCCGGTTCTTGCCGACTTACAAAAGCCCCGACTCCCAAGTCATTGTTGTGGGAAATGGCCCTAGCGCCAAAGCCCAATTGGACCAATGGTCATCGGCTGGTCAAAGCCCTATGCCCTTGATGGCGGTGAACATGATGGCTCGAAGCCCCTATTTCCAGCAGTTGAAGCCCGCCTATTATTTGTTGGCCGATGGGGCTTTCTTCAACTTCAATGCCGAGACCTTTGAAAATGCGGCACTTCATCCCCACTGCCAACGACATGAAGGGTATCAGCAAACTCAGCAGTTGATCAACGAGACTTGGAAAGCCCTGTTGAATAGCCAACATACCATGACCCTGTTCGTTCCCCAGATTTACCGAAAAAGCTGGATCCTGCAACAAGCGAAATCAAACCCGCTGCTGCATATTGTTGTCTACAATTACACCGTTACCCGTGGGTTTGAGTGGTTCGAAAACCGCCTGTACACCATGGGCTTAGGCTCTCCTCAAAGCCAAAACGTCATCAATAGCTGCATTTTTCAAGCCATCAATGCTGGATTTGAAGAGTTGTACCTCATTGGAGTAGACAACAATTTTCACCGCAACATCAAAGTTCGCATGGACAATCAGGTAGTCGTGGTAGACGATCATTTCTACGAAGTAGGTCAAAAAGAGACCCCCTTGAAACACGACGATGCACAGAATACACCTGTTCGTATGCACGAGTTCTTTTCCAACTTGCACAAAGCCTTTTGGGCCCACCATCGTTTGGCCAAGTATGCGGCATACTGCGGCGTAAAGGTGTACAATAGCACTCCCGATTCCTTCATCGACGCCTACGAGCGCCGTTCGATAGGCTGATTGCTTATCTTTGCTTCATGTCCTTGAAAGGGAAACGCGTATTGGTAACCGGTGCCGATGGGTTCATCGGTAGCCATTTGGTGGAAGCCTTGATTCACGAGGGGGCCAGGGTTAAAGCCTTTGTCTATTACAATTCTTTCAACTCCTGGGGATGGCTGGACCACTTCCCCACCGAGCTTAAGAGCCAATTGGAAATCTTCTCAGGCGACGTTCGCGATCCCAATGGGGTTTACACGGCCATGGAAGGATGCGAAATTGTGTTTCACCTGGCGGCTCTAATCGCCATTCCCTACAGTTACCATTCGCCCGACTCATACGTCGATACCAACGTCAAAGGCACCTTGAACATCGTTCAAGCAGCAAAGCGTTTGGGTGTAGAGCGTGTATTGGTCACCAGCACATCAGAAGTGTACGGAACGGCGCAATTTGTCCCCATCACAGAAGAACATCCCAAACAGCCTCAGTCTCCCTATTCAGCCTCCAAAATAGGCGCCGATGCCATGGCCGACAGCTTTTACCGAAGCTTTGAATTACCCGTCACGCTGGTTCGACCTTTCAACACCTATGGCCCTCGCCAAAGCGCTCGTGCCGTCATACCCACCATCATTTCTCAATTGTTGAATGGCTACACCGAGATCAAATTGGGAGATATCCGACCCACCAGAGATTTGGTGTACGTAAAAGACACCGCCCAAGGGTTCATTCACATTGCCCAAACCCCTTCCTTGATTGGCCACGAAGTCAACATCGCCACCGAACAGGAAATTTCAGTCGGCGATTTGGCTCAGAACCTCATTGAACAAATCAACCCTGCTGCCAGAATAGTGAGCGAAGACGAGCGATTAAGACCGGCCGCCAGCGAAGTTTTTCGTTTATTGGGAAGCCGGGCCAAATTGGAATCTCATACCCATTGGAAACCCTGTACGAGCTTGCAAGATGGCATGGCCCAAACCATTGAATGGTTCAAGGACCCCAAAAACTTGGCGGCTTACAAGGCCGATATCTACAACATTTGACGAATTTGGGCACCCGCTTTTCGCAGTAGGCTGTTGACATCTTCTGAGATGTTCAATTTCCAGAGCAAAACCAAAACGGGCACCAGCACCATCAAAGATTTGGCTAGGGTTTGACCCAAAATCCCCCAAGCTTCCCACTCAGGAAGGGCCCATTCGACGGCAGCCGTCCAAGCAATCAAAAGGACGACAAAGCCCAGGGCCTTTCGCATCTCTGCGTGAAAGGCATGCATTCGGTAAATGCGCCATACCAAAAATCCGGTGACAATGGAAATGGCCAACCAGGTGCTCGCGGTAGCCAATGCGGCTCCATTGAGCCCATAAAGGGGAATCAACCATCGGTTCATCATCAGGGCAACAACAACCGCAATGGCATTGATGAGCAAAGCCCAGTAATACTTTTTAGAGAAGGCCAACATGGCCGACGAATTGCCCTGCATCAAGACAAACAACTTACCCAACCCCAGCAGCACGACGGCCATTTTACCCGCCCTATAGACATCCCCATTGGGCATGAAGGCGTAAAAGGCATCCAAGCCCAACCAAATGCACAACAAAACCAATGCCCCCAATAAAAACTGGTTCAAACTCGTCTTGGTATACAAACGCTGCACCTCAGCCTGGTCCGCCCTGTGAAGGGCTTCCGACAGCTTGGGATTGGCGACCTGCAAAATGGATCGAGTAGGCACTTCGATGAGAACAGCCATGTTGATAGCAATGGCATATACTCCCGAATCGGCCCAACCTTTGACCGAAGATACCATGAGCATATCCAAACGTTGAACAAACAAATTGGCGAGGGTCGTCAAGAAGAAATAAAGGGTATATCGCGAAAACTCAGGGGCCAAATCAGGTTGAGAGCGTATGAACCCAAAATCGGGACGAAATGACAATGGCGTCAATTTGAGAATGTTCCCCAAGTTGAGAATGGCAACAAAGCCGTACACAAAAGGCACCCACTGAATAGATTGAGCAAAACCAATCCAATCCAAATAGTATAAAAAACCCAAGCCACCCAGGGCTACTCGAACCACATTTTCCCGCAGAAAAGACGGAAAAATGATGTGCCCCAAGGAGGCAGAAAAAGTTTCAAAAACGGTATTGAAAACAAAGAAAAATACAAAGGGCAGCAACCACAGGTAATAAGGCTCCAATTGAGCGGCGTTGTCACCAAAAAAACCGAGAAGCTCTGATTTGAATCCCAGCAAGGCCAAGCTCAATAGCAAACATCCGAAGACGGGAACAATCAAGAGCCAAAATCCCGCACCGTGGTGCCCCTTTTCATTTTTAAATCGAGGGAAGAATTTCCAAATCGAATAACCCGTTCCTAGTTGAGCTACGGCAGCCAGCAAAGCCCCTATCTCAATAAAAACCCGTGTAACTCCAAGCTCTGACGGCGAAAAGACCAGCGGGAACACATAAAAAGTAGTAAAAAGGCCTATTAAACTGCCGGAATAATTGACAACCGAGGCCCAGAAACTCTGACGCGCTATTTGGCCTCCACTCATACTCACAAATATAATTGGAGCCGGCAGACCCGCAATTCTTCGTCATTTTTCACTTTTTTACCCCTCGCCACCTTGTTTTAATTGCGAATACAAGCCTAAAAGCATTAATTCGTATTCCTAAAAACTACTAAACTCAAACTATGAAAAAACTCTTGATGTTTGCCGTCGTTGCTGCCGGATTGACAGTTGCGATGCAAAGCTGCAAAAAAGACAACCCTGACAACCCCAGCGGTACCGCTTCTTTGACAGTTGAGAACAAGCAACGTTCTGCCCTCATTTACAACACAGCCACATGGTGCGGACCTTGCGGCGCTTACGGTAGCCCTGAGTACAAAGGTGCCATCGAGCAAGGTGGTACAGATTTGATTTCTTTGGACTTGCACACTTCAGGTTCTTCTTACTTGGTTCCTTTGTGGATGAAGCCTGCCAATGACACTTTGTTCATTGCTCCTTTCGCTTCACAGTTGTACGCTCAAACCAAGCCTAACGGATACATTCCTCACTTCTACTGCAGCAACTCTTTCTTGGGTAACAGCACAGTGAAAACTGCTGACATCATCAGCTACAAGAACACATATAACGCTAATCCTTGCGAGGTAGGTGTGGCCGCTTCTGCTAAAGCCAACGGCAACAGCATCGACATCAACTACAAATTGCAAGCCTTCAGCCCTGACGCTGCTGACTACTACGCTTCAGTATTGTTGATTGAAAAAGGTGTTGACGGTTACCAGGCTGGTGCCGCCGGTAGCTTCACCAACCACAAGCACATCATTCGCGCTTCTGCCTTGGTTGATGGAAGCAACAAGCCTCTTGCTTTCAGCTCTGCTCCTGAAATGAGCAACCCTGCTGCCAACGCTACTGTAGACAAGAAGGTTACTTACACTTACAGCGCCATTCCTGACGCTATCAAGTCTAAATACCCCTCAGTGATTTACTGGAACTACAATGCTGCTAACACCGGTGTTGCCGTTTTGGTATGGAAGAAAGACACTGACGGAAGCATGTTCTTCATCAACGCCGTTTGGGCTGACGTGAAGTAAGACGCTAACGACTTACATAAAAAAAGGTCCCGATGGCTCGGGACCTTTTTTTATGCCTATAGTTCAGCCAAAATAGGGCCGTGGCTAAGCCAATTAGCGGCCCTTGAATTCAGGTTTTCGCTTTTCAACGAAGGCAGCCATGCCCTCCTTTTGATCTTCACTGGCAAAGAGCAAATAGAAGTTTTTGCGCTCAAAAAACAATCCCTCTTGCAAGTGCGTATCGAAGGCCTTCAAGACACTCTCTTTCGCCAACTGCACCGCTAAGGGAGATTTCGAAGCGGCCAGTTTGGCGATGGCAATGGCCTCGTCCAAGTACACATCAATAGGAACGATCTTGTTGATTAGTCCCGCAGCCATAGCCTCTTCGGCCGAAATGAAACGACCGGTCAATACCATCTCCATCGCTCTCACCTTTCCTACAGCACGAGTCAATCGCTGCGTACCGCCGGCGCCAGGCATCACACCGATGTTGATTTCGGGTTGACCGAACTGAGCTGTTTCACTGGCTACCACCATATCGCACTGCATGACCAGCTCGCATCCGCCGCCGAGGGCGAAACCACTCACAGCCGCAATCAAGGGCTTTTTGGTTCGTCGAATGGCGTCCCAAGTACTGAATTGGTCGATGTTCAACATATCGATGGCCGTTTTGCCCGCCATTTGTTTTATGTCGGCCCCGGCCGCAAAGGCTCGCTCGTTCCCGCTGATCACAATAGCCCGAACCCGATCGTCTTCGTCCAAGACACCCAAAGCATGCTTGATTTCCTGCATCAATTGCAAGTTCAACGCATTGAGTTCTTTGGGTCGATTGAGTTGAATGTGGGCCACGTATTCGGCGACCTGGTCATTGACCAAAATGTATTCGTAATTCATGATTCTAATTTTTTTGGGGCCCATACAGATGGGCGAATGCGTGAAATAAAATAAGCAATACCCCATCCCAACAAAAAACCGGCAAGGATGTCTGACGGATAATGCACGCCCAAGTAAACTCGGCTAATGGCAATCATTCCCGCCAAGCCCAGCCAAGCATAGCGTTCTTTGCGGCCGAGACCCAAAACAAAAGGCATCAACCAATACAAAGCAGCCGCATTCGCCGCGTGGCTGCTCACAAAACCGTAATGGCCGCCGGGGAGACCGGCTGGGGTTCGAACGGTTAGGCTCTCTTCAAAACAGGGCCGAAGGCGCTTGAAGCCGGGTTTGAACAACTTGGAACTGCTGGAATCGGCCAAAGCAACGGCCAACCCGCACAGCAGCACAGGCAATACCATCGATTTCCCCCATCGCTGGTAGGCCTTAACAAGGAAATACAAATAGGCAGGAATGGGAAGCCATTTGGACGACAATGCGACCATGATGGTATCAGCCCAAGTTGACCCTAGACCGTTTAGCCACAAGAGCAATTGTATGTCCCAATTCAACAAGGCATTCACCGTATTCAAATTAACTCATTTTTTGAGACAGGAGAATGATGCGGGGCGAGCTCGACTCCAAATAGCCTTCCCCTGAGTAATTCCCCCACAGGGCTTGAACGTGGAATCCGGCTTCTTCATGCAAATCTTTCAGGTCTTGAGCGGTGTAAACTTCGACTCGCTCCTGGAATCGACCCTGCTCCTGTTCATTCTCAATCACCTGTATGTCTTTGACAATGACCCCTAGCTCGAGGAACTTGTGGCATTCAAAATCATAAGGAGGTCGAGAAATCGTTTCCTTAATCGGCAACTGAGGCAACACAGGAGCGGCATTCAGGTAGTCTTGAACAAACCAAGCTCCCGGTTCTAGCTGATTGTAAATGTGCTGCAAAACGATGGCATCGGTTTTTCGGTCTTGAAAATAACCGAAGGAGGTAAAGAGATTGAAGGCGGCCTTCCACTTGGGGCCCGAATAGGCATCGCGCATGTCGTGCACGAAAAACTTCGCTTGCAAACCCAGTCGCCCTGACTCTGTGGAAGCAAAGGCAATGCTTTCAGGACTGAGATCAAAACCCAAGGCCTGCATTCCTAAACGATCCAGTGTCCGGGTATGTCGGCCTTTGCCGCAGGCGATATCGGTCACCAAGGCATTCGGCATCAACTCCATGGCCTGTACCAATCGCTTGACAAAAGCTTGTGCCTCCTCCTCATTTCGATGCGCATACAAGGCATGGTAATAGGGCGTATTGAACCAGTCTTTGAACCAATTGGAATCAGAATTTGGCATTTTTTCAAAGATACATGTAACCTTTCGCATGCTTTTTGCGTCAAGGGGTAGTTGATGCAAATTTCAGAGTACAACCGGGTCGTGGAGACCATTGGCCCAGCGCTGTACCGGTTTGCATTGAAAAACCTCAATGACCCTGACCAAGCTCAAGAAATCGTGCAAGTGACCCTGGAAAAATTATGGACCCATAGCCAGCAAGAGACCATTGAGCACCTGCGTGCCTGGTGCTTTAGAGTGGCCAGCAATGCCATCGCTGATTGGTACCGTCAACGCTCCAGGTTTCAAGAATTGTCACCCTCAATCGAGCCTTTGGTCGAACCTGCTCATTTTGATGCGGGATTGAAAAACTTGATTCACTTGGCCCTCAATCAACTGAGCGTTCCTCAGAAATTGGCTGTGACCTTAAGAGATCTCGAAGGGTACAGCTATGCAGAGATCGGCGACATTACTGGTCAAAAC
>JALRLA010000357.1 GCA_023254645.1 Bacteroidia bacterium | reverse complement strand
CTCAGACGTATTTGTGCATTTGTACCGCAAAACGGAAACCCGCCCCCATCGCAAATTGGGGCACGTCACGGTCATAGCCGATACACTAGACGAACTGCTGGTACGCGCCAAGCAGGTGCAGAAGGAATTGAAGATTATACCTTCTTAATCCTTCCAATTGGCATTAAATGCCAATATTAATTTCGGGATTTGCATTTATCAGTAACTGTAAAGAACAACACATCACTACATTCGAACAATGTATAGGAACTTTTGTACCCTCATCGCCTGCGTTTTAGTAATGACTTCAGCGTTCGCACAAACAACTGATAGCACCATTACGAATACGGAGCAACCTGTTGAATACGTGATTGAGCTCATCAACAACAACATCATTCAAGGTGTAGTGGTATCAGATGATGGCCGTGAAATTGGTATCAAGACCACAGATCGGGGTCTGGTTTTCATTCCTAAGTACGAAATCAAGACTATGACCCTGGCCGCCGATTTGCCGGTTATCTTGGGGAACAAAGTATATTCCAACCCACATCCCGGTCGATACTTCTATTCTCCCTCAGGCTTATCCATGAAACAAGGCGACGCTTATGTCCAAGCCATTTATTATGTCGTATACCAAGCCCAATACGCTATAACTGATCATTGGTCTATTGGCGCAACTACTAGTATAATACTGTCTCCGATACTATTAAATTTCAAATACACCCATGAACTTGGCACAAAAGAAAATCTTCATTTTGTAACAGGATTACAGGGGGGTACTATCAGTCCTTGGAACTCTGATGACTTGCTGGGAGTGGCCTATGCTGGATTGACTTTTGGAAACCCAGAACACAACTTGACCCTAAATGCTGGATCATTGAGAATGAGATCCATGACCCAAGAATGGAACGGGAATACCAATAAGATGGACGATGTTATTGTTCGCCAAAATTCACCTGCCCTCTCCATTAGTGTCAATCAACGCATAAGTTCGACAGCTTGTTTAATGGCAGAGTTCTGGTATGTCATCGGTGACAATAACGACATATTCGTAGGAGGTCCTGGCATTCGTACCTATAGGGGCAAGAAAAATACCATCGATGTAGCTGTATTAGCCGCCTCAGTATCAGGTAACATGAGCGGCTTAATACCATTGGTTTCTTGGACCCAGCGAATCATGGAATGGTAAATTGACTGTCCTGTCAAAACGCAAACTCATCGCCATTGGGGGCAAAAGGAATTGAAGATTGTAGGGGCCTAATGCGAAGTCCCGACCTTACACGGTCATGATTTCCTTTTCCTTGGAAACCAATAAGTCTTCGGTCTTCTTGATGAAGCCGTCAACCATTTTTTGAACCTCAGCTTCACCGGCTTTGGCCTCGTCTTCGCTCAAGCCGTCGTTTTTCAACTTCTTGATGCGCTCGTTGGCGTCTTTGCGCAAGTTGCGAATGCCGATTTTGGAATTTTCTGATTCGTTCTTGGCTCGTTTGACCAACTCCTTGCGGCGCTCTTCGGTCACCTGAGGCACGTTGATGCGAATGTTGATGCCATCGTTCTGAGGAGCAAAACCCAAGTTGGCATTGATGATGGCTGTTTCGATAGCCTGAATCAATGTTTTGTCCCAAGGCTGAATGCTCAAGGTGCGAGCATCGGGAGTGCTGACGGTCGCAGCGCCTGTAAGAGGCATGGTTGAACCATAGGCTTCTACCATGACGCCTTCCAACATACCGGCTGATGCTTTACCGGCGCGAATGCGTCCAAATTCGGTGGCGGTGTGCGACAAGTTGCGCTCCAACTGCTCGCTTAGCTGACTCAAGATTTCGCTTACTGTGCTCATGTTATGGGGTACAAATGTACAAATTTGGGATTCAATCAATAGGCCCTCTTGCGGCTACCTTCCATGTAGTACAAGAAACTGCGGTTGGCCACTTGGGTACCACCTGGAGTGGGGTAATCACCCGTGAAGTACCAATCGCCCTTGTCATTGGGACAGGCCTGGTGCAAGTTTTCAATGCTCTGGAAGACCATGTCAAAGCGGGCATTCAAGTCTTTGGGCTGTACCATTTCGGCTATTTTGTCGGTGATTTCATCAGCGCTGAAGGGAGCATACAACTCCTTCACCACATTGACTTGCTCTGAGGCGGGCTTAGCCAATTCCTCCTTAGCCTTGGCGTACAGGTCTTGCAACAAAGACTCCATTCCTCGGTCTTTCAACAGGGCAATGGCCGCCTGGAAAGCCGCAAAATCGCCCAATCGGCTCATGTCAATGCCGTAGCAATCGGGGTAGCGAATCTGGGGGGCCGAACTCACCAGTATGATGCGCTTGGGTCGCAAGCGATCCAAGATGCGCAATATGCTGGTGCGAAGGGTTGTTCCGCGAACCACGCTATCATCCATGATGACCAAGGTGTCTTGATCCGGCTGAACGATGCCGTAGGTGACGTCGTACACATGCCCTACCAAGCCTTCTCGGTCTGTATCGTTGGTGATGAAGGTGCGCATTTTGGCGTCTTTCACCAGGACTTTTTCACGGCGCAGGTACCAAGCCAGAACTTCCTTTAGAGCTTCGGGATTGGT
>JALRLA010000233.1 GCA_023254645.1 Bacteroidia bacterium | reverse complement strand
ACGGGCAGGGAACTGCCCAAAGGACCAATAGCGGTTTAGCTGTCTTTGATTTCATGGCGCTGCAAATCGACAACGAGCAAACCGAAATAGGTCGAAACCAGTGCGTAATCTTCATGAAAAGAGACATCCAAGATGCGCTTGTCCCCAATTAGGGCTTTTTGGGCGAATCCAGGCACATTGGAAATGCTGTGGTTGTCAAACAACAAGTCTATGTTGCCATCGGCATAGCCAACGAATAGACAGCGGGCACTGGGGTAATAATTCAAACAGGTGACTTCCAGACCCGCAAAGCCGTCTTGGGTGCCCAGTTTTTGCATTTCGCCACTGCTTTGCTTGACACGGAAGAATCCGCTGAAACTGGCGGCGTAGACATACTCGTCAGTGGCTTGGCAAATTTTAGCATCCCGGTAAGACATGTGGGTACGCCACAAACCCGTCGCTTGCAATTGTGCCTTTAATTGACCGGCTGAGGCCAAGCACAAAATCAATGCTATGGGCCAATATCTGTTCATCAATTGAATTGGTAACGCAGCTCTATGCCGAACTCGGTGAGGGCGGTATAGAATTGTGTGGCCATTTTGGGATCCATCACTACGCGGTTGTACCTCAAAGCGAAATTGATTTTTTCGTTGACTTGGTAGGTGACCGACGGCGCAATGCGAATGTTCTTCATACCGGCTGAGTACTTGTTGATGTCCATGTCAATTTTGCGAATCATGGTCGAGTTATCTTGAACAGCCACACTCAAGTCAAAGCGGAAATCGTTGGGCAAGTAAATCTTGCGACCGTTGCGTCTGAAAGGCAATGTCAAGCCGGTTACGCGGTAACCTCCGGTCAACTGGAACTCGTTGCTGCGCATTTCGGTCAAATTGAATTGGGCCGCAAACAGCTTCAATACTCGGCTTCGCTTGTATTCCATGCCCAGTGTCCATCCTTTTTTGGTGGTGATGTTTACCCCTGCCAAGGGGAAGAAGCCTTCTGAAATGGTGACATCAGCAATCTGGTACTGGGGGGTGAAATCCACTCCCATAGCCGCCGCCTCTCCCGCGCTGTAACGCAGGTTTTGGTTGAACTGACCAATGGTGTATTTGCCATTGTAAGCGTGCTTGAGAGTGATGTTGGAGAACTTCTCGCCAATCGCCTTGATTTTGGTTAATCCCGTGTAGTTGATGTTCCAGTTGGGCAATGGGATTTTGGGGAAACCAGAGATATCGGCCAAACTGGGGTCCAACCCGCTATAACTGGCGTAGAACGAACCGATGATCACATCTTGGCTGCTTCGGCCATAACCCAAGGGGAATTTGGTAATGGTATCGGTGGCAATGGCGCCCACGCGGGGATCTTGCAGACTCAATCGCTGTGCTACGGTATAGCGGTTGTCCTCGAACTGTTTGAAGATGGGGTTGGGGTAGTTTCCAGGACCGGCATTCAAGTTCTTGGTAAAATGGGTTGGGAAGAACCAGCCACTGACGTTGTAGGTTCCGTTTTGGGTCAAGCCTTGGTCGACCCAATCAAAACCGTCCCACTTGAACAAGCTCTGAATGCCATTGGTTTGGTTTCTCACGACATCCAAGCGAATTCGGAAATCCTTGATGGGTTCGATGGTCACACTACCCGTAAAGCTCTCTGTGAGGTTGTTTCGGTAGAAGTTGGGTTGGCGGGTATCGTTCAACAAAGCGCCATCTCCGGCCATGCGGTAGCGCAAATTGGGGTCTTGCAATCCGAATACATATCCCAGACCGGGTTGTATGTGCTTGAAGTTTTGGCCGAAATAGTCGGGTTTGTACGCAAAGCCAGGTAACTCTGAGCCTTCGCGGCGCTGGTAGTTCATGCTGGCATTTTTGAACATGGTGATGAAGTTTCCGACCATGACCACAGCTGGATTGGGAGGAACGGTGCTGGTACCGCCGGTTTTGATGGCGCTAGCACCATCCGGGTCTTCGCCTTCTTCTTTGGGAGGGGTTTTGACGGTCTTGGGCTTGTTGTATTCCCGGAGCCACTTGAATTTGCTGTACAGCTGAGTGAAGTTCAATTGGCTGCTCAAGTTGATGTCCTGGCTGTTCTGGATGCGGGCACCCATGCTCGCAAAGGCAGGGGGCGCTTGGTTCCATTCGTAACTACCCTGGTAGGTCACCGAGCCAGAGATCCAGTTCAAACGCTTGAATTTGGCAAAGGGCAGGGTATACGACAAGTTGGTGTTTTGGTAGAAGCGCGACATGCGACCCAAGGTCAAAAACTCTTGCAGCACGGAGTCACGCTTGATTTCGCTGTCCAATCGACCGTAGGGTTCCTGAATACGAGCATTGGCGGTAGCCGTGTAGCTCAAGTTCAAGGAAGTTGCCAAAGGAATCGAAACGTTGTACATGCGATTCATAGTGAAGTTCTTGTCGAACATTCGGGGATTGATCTGACGGAAATTGTTGTTGTTTCTCGCCTGTTGTTCGCTGTACAAACGGTTTACCTGCCAGTTGGTGGACAAGGTAGAAGGCTTGAAGTTGAAGTTGAAATCCCTGACGAATCCCAGGCTTTTGCCCTTGATTTTTTTGAAGGGGCGAATGAAGGAAGTATTCGTCGAGTAGGCGTAACCCAAGGTCGCTTGACTGGTTTCCAGGAAGTACTCCTCAATTTGTTGGTTGCTTCGGTAGTTGCGTTGGAAACTGTATCCGACGCTGAAATTGGAGGGCGAATACAACTTGGCTTTTTGGCCCATCGACGAAGCCAAGCGCACGTTGGCAAAGTTCAAGCTGTATAAACTGTTGTATTCTTGGGCCGCCTTCAAGATTTGATCTCGTTGTGCCTGATTGGCAATGCCGTTCAAAAAGGTCTGCAATTCCAGATCCGGATTCAGCGGGTAAAACTTCGGTCGAACCACATTCTCGGACCATCCGATGAACATGGGAATGCTCACCCCAGATTTGGCGGGGAAGAATTTGCCCAATTCCAAGTTGGAGGCAATGTCATAGTTGTAGGTGTGATTGAGGCTGCGATCGTTTAGTTTCTTGTCGACGTCTCCGAAACCAATGGTGCGAATGGTTCCACCCATACTGAGTTGCCCAAAATCGGCCAATTGCGTCTGCATGCTGCCGAGTGCCGCCCATCCGCCTTGGTTGGCAATGTCCTTCACCCTTAGTTCGTTGAACCAAACTTCAAAGCAGTTCAACTTGGTGCCATTGTTTTTAACGCCCACCATGACGACTCGCACGTTGCCCACATCAGGCAATCCGATCACCGAAATCTTGCCTCGAGTACTGGGACGTACGAAGGGAGCAGTCATCGGCCATCCTGCATTTTGTCGTTCAATCTTCAAGTTGTAGAACTCTTGGAAAGCAATATCGATGAAGTTCTCTTCGGGCCAAACCAGTGACTCGGCATTGGCCAAATTGGTGTTGACAAAACCACGAGTCATCTTCAAGGGAATCTCGTACTCGTAGTAGTTGTTACTCAAGTCCGTACCAAATCGAATGAAGGCTGATACCTCTCCATCGTTGATGGTGTTTTGAATGGCTTCTTCGGCGTGAACATAGAGTTGAAGTCTCTTGTAGTTGCGAACGTCGAATTCGCTGGTTTTGAAAGCGGCACGGGCATCTCCAGGTTTTAAGTCGCAGACTTGAACCGAAAGGGATTGCTCATTCTCTTGAACCATACCCAAGCTGGCCATGTTTTGCACCCGCACAATACCGGGAGGCAATACATAGGCTACAGGACTGCGCTTGCCGTTCTCCTCCAAGTTGACGGTGCTCACCACGAATTTTGTGCCGTCATTGGGGTCAGTAGGTACAACCACGCCAGGGGTTTTCAAACTGTTGGTGTATCGACGCCAGTCGGCACGAACCATGTTCAAATAACCAATGCGCATGACCACATCGTCTTCAAACCCCGTCGCCACCAAGCGCATGAATCGAATGCTCTTGAAGTCGGAAATATTACCCACTGATTTTTCAAACTCCCGAATGGGAATTTTGAATTGGATCCAGCGAATTTCTCGGTCTTTCCCATTGCGAAGCGTCACGGTGTTGGAAACGATATCGGCGACGTAGTTGCTTCCAATGCGCAAATCATTGGTGTTGATTTTGATGCGGTACTGGAAGTAATCTTCGCTCTGATTCATGGTGAAGTCACGGTTGATGTCTTCACCATTGGGAATCGGCGTGGAACTCTTGGGCATCTCGGCGTAGCGACCCGAGGTGTACTTATCAGGATTTGAGTTACCCTCCATGCCTTGGTAGCGGCTGTAACGTCCCAAAATGTCGGCATCGGCTGCCGTAAAGCTCTCGTCCAAATAATGGGTGAAGTTGTCCCCGCTGGGGTCATTGAGGGCCTGTTGGTAAATGGGAGTGCCTGTGCCAAAATTGGTGGCCAGTGCTTGCAAGTAAACCGAATCCAAGTAGGTTCGTTCTTGCGCGTCGTTCAAACCGTCCAAACCCACGTCTTGGGCCTTGATGCTGCCGGGGTTGTTGTCGAAAGCGAAGTTGATTTGTGGGCCGGTGGGTACCAGTCCGAAAAGAGAACTATCAACTTCGTTGTACGAACCTTGAGCCGACAATCCATTTTCAAAGGCTTTCCGGCGATCGGGCAAAATGTCCTCGCTGATGCTACCCAAGTGCAAGTACAAATCACCACTAAGGGTAGGCTTGTCCATTAAGGACTCGTCAGTTAACCTTGGAGCATTTCCTTGATTTGTACAAGTTGCTCGTGTACTTGCTCAGCACTACCCTTGATGCCGAAGTATTTCTTGACATCGGTTATCTTCCAATGGCGATTGGGTTTCATGCCGAACTTGGCGTACATGGAGCAGTCACGGATTGATAAAATCAAGTTCCAATAACCCTTGGCAACCATGTTGCCGTTGATGTTGAT
>JALRLA010000204.1 GCA_023254645.1 Bacteroidia bacterium | reverse complement strand
AGGGCTTCGGTATAGGGATGGTAGGGTGGCGAAAAGACTTGATCCGTTGATCCCAATTCGACCACATGGCCCAAATACATCACCATCACCCGATCAGACAAATACCGCACGATCGATAAGTCGTGGCTGATGAACAAACTGCAATGGCAGGTCATGGAGCTGTAGAAACCCATGCAAGCGCTCCAACAAAGGCCGGCTTAGATCCAGCAAATGCACAGGCTTAGCCTCAAACAAATCCCAAATGCGGTAATCGTAAAACTCGTAAAAAGGCGATTTGCCATAGGCGGCTTGGCAGGCGTGTTTGTGCTCAGAAAGCCATCGCTCGGCATAGGCAATTTGCACCTGGTTCAATTCGCCCCGAGCAGAGTCGGCCTGCACCGGTACGCTCAAGGCCTGAACCCCGTTGGGGCCCGCAATGCGGTATCGATTGCGCAGGGTTTGCTTGACATACGGCTCTTGCACTGACACATAAAAACCTCCAGCTTCTATGCCTGCTCGGTACCATTCTACGGGTGGGAGAAGATATAATGGAAGCACCATCATAAGGCCAGTTTTCGAACACTCAAGGAGTCAGGGCAATGCTTGAGCAGCTCGCGCAAGCTTTTCTGAGTGAGAGGATGCCGCCAGTTGGGTGCCACTTCGCTGGCGGGTATGAGCACAAAGGCTCGTTCCGCCATGTGAGGGTGGGGCAAAGTCAGATTAGGATGATCCAGTTTCACTTGATCGAACAAAATCAAATCCAAGTCGATGATTCTAGGGCCCCACTTGTGGATGCGCCGCCGCCCCATTTGCCGCTCGATTTCCAAAGCCGTCTTCAACACAAACAAGGGGGGGTAAGGGGTTTCCACCAGTAAAACCTGATTCAAGAAATCGGGTTGGTCTTCCAGGCCCCAGGCCGCCGTTTGGTAGACAGAACTGGCCTTGACAATGCGCCCAATGCGCCGGGCAATGTGGCGCTGGGCCTGGGCCAACTGCTTCAAGGGTTGGCCTTGGTTGCTTCCAAGGGCGATCAAGGCGAAAGACACGGGGACAAAGGTAGCGCTTCGCTTGCTATGACAAACCGAACCATGGAGTCCATCATCTGCCGGCTAAGGAGGCTCGTTCAGACCTTATCTTTGCCAGGCCTATGAAAAAATTTGGCTTCTTACTGCTGCTCAGCTCCTTATTGAACCTGAGCTCTGCCCAAACCCGCCTGGAAACCTTTCACGAGGAAGAAACCGCTGATTGGGTCATGCGCGAATACTTGGGCGACCCCATGAAGGTTCGCTATTACACCTTCAAATCAAACGGGTTGACCTTGATCACCTCTGAGAACCATGCCGAACCCCGCATTCAAACAATGGTGGCGGTGAAAACCGGTTCGAAAAACGACCCTAGCAGCAACACCGGCTTGGCCCACTACCTCGAGCACATGCTGTTCAAAGGTACTGATCAATACGGAAGCTTGGATTGGGAGAAAGAAAAACCTTACTTGGACCAAATCGATGCCTTGTACGAGG
>JALRLA010000159.1 GCA_023254645.1 Bacteroidia bacterium | reverse complement strand
GTACCGCTGCCCATGTCGAGAATTTTTGCTCCCTTCAACATCGATTCCCGCTCAAGCAAAGCGCCGCACAAAAGCTGAGTGGTACCATGGTGGCCCGTGCCAAAACTCATGCGGGGCTCGATGATGATTTCCAGGCTGCCTTCAGGAGCCGGCTCGTGAAAAGGAGCGCGTATGTGCAAACGACCCACTGACAAAGGCTGGAAGAAATTCTTTTCCCAGAGCTCATTCCAATTCTCCTTGTCTCGGGTGTGCCAAGTCCATTTACTGGCGAAATCTGCAATTATTTCTTCGGCGAGTTTTTGTAATTCTTGCGAAAAATCGGCGCTAGGTCCATAGGCCACCAAGACTCCCTCGTCATTCGTTTCGAAGGTATCAAAGGGCAACTCTTCCAGCAGGGAAGGTAAAAAATCATGGCCCTCTTCACTGAGAGGCCAAATGGAAAAACAGAGGTATTCGGCAGCCATTTTATGGACGAGTAGCTAACTGTAAATTGCACTCGTGAAATGTTGCATTGTAACCAATATTGAACGGTAAATTCTTGGGGTTTTTATTGGCGTAAGACTCTTTCAAATCCTCTTGCAAAAACATTGAAAACAAGGGAATCGTTCTATGGTATTCACCAAGCAATTCAACTCTAAACCCTTCTTTTTTCAATACGGCAAAGGGAATGCCTGAATCATCTTGCAAAATTCGTTTGCTCTGTTTCAAACAGATTTGTCGAATGGTCGAAAAATAATTTTGATGCATTAGGTAGGAAGCAGCTTTGAAAAAACTCACCACAGACCCTTTCGATTCTATGTATTGCTGAACCATCTGTCCCTTTTTCGTTTTCAATCCTCCATCACTAATATCTTGTGAAATGTAAATCCACTCGCGAATTGGGTCTGACTCTCCTGCTTTCGAATAACCGACGCGCACTCCTTCGCATTTATTGGTCAATTCAACATTCATATCGAGGGTTTCTCCTATATCAATGCCTTTAACATAGTGTATTTCATACCCCATTCTACCCATGTAATACAGGGCAGTATGTATAGTGCCATTAAGTAAGGTAGTTTTGAAATCATCTGCCATACTCTTGGTGCGAAAAAAGCCCAATTGATGAGGGAAAAACATAGACTTCTCGAGCCCACTTAAATAAGCAGCAATCGTATCAGTCTCAAACTCAGATAAGCGAAACAAGGTGCCTGGAGCTTCAAGACCCAGCATGATAATGGTATCCTGATGAGGGTTGAACAAATGTCCATAATAAAAATCACCACCCGCAAATGGATACAAGAGGACATTGGGCTCTTTTTCTGAACTGTAACTTTGTTTGGCAACCCATGAACCTATAGGATTACCCACTCTAGACTGTAGCCTATCCCATTTTTCGCCGCTATAATTGACCATCCCACTGAATTTTCGTTTCAGTTCTGATGCAAATCGTGTACTTGTATTACGGAATAAAATTGGATCCAATTCCATGCATGCAATGAATTTTGCAAACCCAGTGAATACCGTATCATAAGGTAAGATTTTCATTTGAGCCAATGAGTCAGAAGAACTTTCTACAACACTCTTCTCCTTTTGAACTTGACTCACCTTGGTGTTGCAGCTCGCAAAAACCAATACCAAACACATCAATGATAAACGCATAAATGACCGCGAATTTCTCATTTTTTTAGTTCTTAAAATAAAAATCCTTGAAGCGGTTCATCGAAGAATTTTTGACATTCCACGCGGTTTCGATCTTCGCCTGCTCGGCTGACAAAATCGGGCACTCGGTGAGCCTTCAACAAGGAATCAGAAGCCGGCTTGAGCAAATCAAAGCGCTGTTCGGGGCGACCCTGTAGCCAGAGCTCTGCATTAGAGGCTCCCTGTAAGAAAACCGGCATGCGTTTTTTGACATTGTGAATCTCGGCCATCAAGGCATTGGCTTCGGTGGTCAGAATGCTGAAGGTCTGCACCTGCTCACCCGATTCAGGATCGGCCCACACATCGGTGATGCCGGCAGCCAGCAACAGGCTTTGGTCAGAGGCGTAAATGAAATGAGGAAGTTTTCGTTTGCCCTCTAGTTTCCACTCAAAAAAACCCTTCATGGGCACTAGGCAGGCTTGGCGTTTCCAGGCTCCGCGAAATAGGGGTTTTTCGGCTACCGTCTCGCTGCGAGCATTCAAACCCATGGCCGCCAATTCCCGCGCTTTTTCAGCCGAAGCGGCCCAAGAGGGCACCAGTCCCCAGTGAGCATTCTCTAGCCAGGTCTGACCTTCCTTACTCGACACTATGGGCATCAGCGGATGCGCAAACCCGGACAAAAAGAAACCCGGATTGGGCATTTCGGGTTGACCCTGAACCGGGCCTAGATTGTTCAAATCCAGTTGGGTTTGCAACTGGGTTTGGGAAAAATTCACCGCGTAAGAAAAGCACACTAATCAAATGTACTACCTTAGCCCAAGGCATGAAAATCGGGCTGATAAGAGAACGAAAAATTCCGGCTGACAATCGGGTCGCTTTGACCCCAGTTCAATGCGTTTCCCTGATGAACCGCTACCCCGAAGTCGAGGTTCTAGTAGAATCCAGTCCGGATCGCTGTTTTTCAGATGAAGAGTACCGCGAAGCCGGAATTGCTGTTTTGGACTCACTGGAAAGGGCCGATGTCTTAATGGGCATCAAAGAAGTACCCATTGAATACTTGATTCCCAACAAAACCTACCTCTTTTTCTCGCACACGATCAAAAAGCAGCCCTACAACCGAGTCTTGTTTCAAAACTTGGTGAGTCGCGGCATTCGCATGATCGACTACGAAGTGATCAAGTGGCAAAATGGCCAGCGCGTGTTGGGTTTCGGTCGCTTTGCCGGCATTGTCGGCGCTTACAATGGCCTTTTAACCTACGGGAAGAAAATGCAGCTGTTCGATCTAAAACCGGCCTACCAATGTGCTGATTATACCGAAATTTTGAGCCGGGCCGCCGCCGTAGAACTGCCTCCCCTCAAAATGGTGTTGACCGGCGGCGGCCGCGTGGCCCATGGCGCCCTGGATTTCTTGCGAAACTTGCGCATCCGAGAAGTGACCCCTCGGCAATTTTTGCAAAAGACTTTCCAAGAACCGGTATTTGTGCACTTGAACAGTCCCGACTTGTATCAGCATCCACGGCAGCAGCCCTGGAGCACCGAGCACTTCTACCAACACCACAGCGAATACCAATCGCGCTTTGCTCCTTACACCCGCGTTTCCGACCTGTTGTTCAACGGCTTGTTTTGGACCGAAGATCTGCCCCGATTGTTCGAGGCCACTGATACCGCCAATCCCGATTTCAAACTACCCGTGATCGCCGACATTTCCTGCGATGTAAACGGCTCTGTTCCCTTGACCTACAAAGCCACCTCCATTCCAGACCCGACCATCGGTTGGGACCGCTTGACACAGGCCCCGGCTGACCCCTGGCTGCCAAACAGCATCGCCATCATGGCCGTGACCAATCTGCCGAACGAACTGCCCCAAGATGCCTCCGAAGAGTTTGGCGAGAATTTATTGCAATACGTGGTACCTGAATTGCTGGCCAAGCAGAGCGACATGATTCAAGGGGCCACCCTTTGCCAAGGGGGACAACTGGGCGAAGACTTCGGCTACTTGGCCGATTATCTTTGAGTTAACTCAGGGTTATTTGAGATAAATTGGTGACCTTTGCGCCGAATTTTATTTGAAATCCATGAGCAATCGCACTTTTACCATGATTAAGCCCGACGCTGTAGCCAATGGCCACGCCGGCAAAATTTTGGACCACATCATTCAAGCTGGTTTTTCTGTAGTCGCTTTGAAATACACCCGTTTGACCGCCGAGCAAGCCGGTGCTTTCTATGCCGTTCACAAAGAGCGTCCCTTCTACGGAGAATTGGTTAACTTCATGACCAGCGGCCCCATCTACGCGGCCATCTTGGAAAAAGACAACGCTGTGGCTGATTTCCGCAATGTAATCGGAGCCACCAACCCTGAGCAAGCCGCCGAGGGAACCATTCGCCGCTTGTATGCCAAGAGCATCGATGCCAATGCCATTCACGGTAGCGACAGCGATGAGAATGCGGAGATCGAAGGCCGTTTCTTCTTCTCAGCTTTCGAGCGATTCTAACTAGTAAACTTTCGGTTAACGCCGTGAAAAGCCCCTTTTGAGGGGCTTTTTTTATTAGCTTCGACCAAGATGAACGCCAAACGCCGACCCGATCTCGACCTGGAATTGTTGAAAGGTCCCCATAACCGCCTGACTGAACTCTTTTTTGCTTTACGCGTAACGGCCCAATTCATCAAGGGCTTTCGAAATATGCACTTCATGGGGCCCTGTATCAGCTTGTTTGGATCGGCACGTTTCCAACCCGGCCACCCCTACTACGAAATGGCCAAAAACATGGGGGCCAAAGTGGCCAGTGCAGGCTTTACGGTAATTACAGGTGGTGGTCCTGGCATCATGCAAGCAGCCAACGAAGGTGCCAAGAGTGTGGGTGGCAAGAGCGTAGGCATCAACATCGAATTGCCCTTTGAGCAGCAGCCCAATCCCTACCTAGACCATACGGTAGATATTCGTTACTTCTTTGTTCGCAAGGTGCTTTTGACCAAGTACAGCTTTGGCTTTGTGGTCTTTCCGGGTGGGTTCGGAACCCTGGACGAACTCTTCGAAGCCTTGACCCTCATCCAAACCAAAAAAATGCCGCATTTTCCCGTGGTATTGATGGGCAAAGACTATTGGAAAGGCCAGTTGGATCAAATCAAACAAATGCACGAAACCGGCACCATTTCTCCCGAAGACGAAGACATGCTCTGCATCACCGACGATTTGGACCAAGGTTTGGAATTCCTGCAGTCCATGATAGAAAAACATGCGCCCAAACGGGGGCGCATGCGCGCTTGGTGGCTCTTGGGCGAGCGCCGAATTTGAGCCCTTTATAAGGTGCTCTTTGTTGTACCTTTGCCCCCATGAAAGGTCCTATTTCACAGTTTGTTGAGAAGCACTATTTGCACTTCAACGCGGCTGCTTTGGTCGACGCGGCCAAAGGCTACGAAACCCATTTGACAGAGGGCGGTAAAATGATGGTCACCTTGGCTGGTGCCATGAGTACGGCCGAATTGGGCAAAAGCTTGGCCGAAATGATTCGCCAAGGCAAAATTGACATCATCAGCTGTACCGGGGCCAATCTAGAAGAGGACATCATGAACCTCGTGGCTCACAACCACTACAAGCGCGTTCCCCATTACCGCGATTTGAGCCCTCAAGACGAGTGGGACCTGCTTGAAAACCAC
>JALRLA010000319.1 GCA_023254645.1 Bacteroidia bacterium | reverse complement strand
CTTGACCCCAGTCATGACCACCGGCATAGCCAGCTGAGTACGAAGACTTACCAGAAACGTAAGGAAGAACCTCAGTCAACAGGTCGATGCAGTAGTTGTGAACACTGTTCATGTCATCGTATTTAGGAGTAGTGATGCCGTCTGTGCAAGCTTCTGTACAGGGAACGTCACCCCACAAACCAGAAGCAGTCAACAACAAGTTGGCTTCGGTGATGCTGGCTACGCCGTACAAGGCCAAATCATTCGATTTTTTGGCTTTTTCACGTACGATGCGGCACTGAGCAAGGCCCTCTGCATACAAAGTGGCCCAGGCGTTGTCGAAGTCACCAGCGGTAATGGCATACTGCTGGTAACTGATGTATTGGCGGTCGTTTCCGGTGAAGTAGCCAGAGAAGATACCCGCTAAGCGAGCCAACTCTCCTTCTTGTACTAGAATGTTCGCCATGGTAGCCCCAGGCATGATCAGCTTGGCGTCGGCGCCACTGAACTGGTTGGGGTTTTCTGCGTTGATGTCGGTGTCTTTGGCACAAGAGCTCAAGCCCAAGGCGACAGCCAACACACTATAAAAGAATATGCGTTTCATGGTTTAATTACAATTTGATGTTGAGGGTGAAAACGTAAGACTTAGTTCCGGGGTTGTTGAAATAATCCAAACCACGACCGTTGGTTACACCGGTCAAGTTGGTTTCAGGATCAACACCTGCGAAATTGGTCCAAAGTAACAAGTTGCGACCGCTGAAATTCAAAGAAGCACCTGGTACGTGCAAAGCGCGGCACAAGCCTTCGGGCAACTGATAGCCCAAGCTCAACTCGCGCAAGCGAACCCAAGAAGCATCTTTCATGAACTGCTCGCCTACAGGACCGAAACCACCACCGATACCGGTGTACCAGTTTTGATCCAACCATACGTCCCCGCCACCAAAGTCTTTGATGTTTCCGCGAACGGTGTAAGAACCGTCAGCGTTAGCAGCAACTACGTCAGCTACAGCAGCTCCGTATACGTTTTTCAATGAAGCAGCTTGATCAGCCGTCAAGTTCAAGGTGTTGCCAGACTCAGCAGAAGTACCGAAGTAGTTCAACACACCCAAAGTACCAGCCCACATGTCGTTGCCTTGGCAAGCTTCGAACAACACGTTCAAAGTCAAACCTTTGGCAGACAAGTTGGTACCGAAACCGCCGCGCCAGTTGGGGTTGGGATCGCCCACAACACCTTCAGTGGCAGCAACAGTTGGGAAGCCGTTAGCATCCAACACCAAGTTGCCCTCGGTATCGCGCTCCCAGCGACCGCTCCACAAAGAACCCATAGCGTAACCGGCAACAGCGCGGCTAGATGAACCTGTGAAACCAGCCAAGAAAATGGACTCAACACCAGCCAAATCCACAACCATGTTGCGGTTTGCACCGAAGTTTCCGTACAAATTCCAGTTCAAGTTGTCGTTGTTGACCAAATTGATGTTCCAATCCAACTCCAAACCTTTGTTGGTGATGGTGGCAACGTTTTTCCACTGGTTGGTGTAACCTGAAGAAGCAGGAACGGCAACAGCCAAAATACCACCAGTGATTTCGTTCGAGTAGTAAGTAGCACTCAAAGACACTTTGTTGTCCATGAACTTCAAGTCAGCACCGAATTCCATCTCGCGCTTGATTTCGGGCTTGATGTCAGGGTTGCCCTGAGCAGTGCTACGAACCAATGATCCGCCGTAGAAGGAAGCGTCCATGTATTCGCCCCATCCAGAAGCAGCACCACCGCTTACGTAGTTGGTTCCCCAGATATAGGCGGGAGGAGCTACACCCACTTGACCCCAAGATGCACGGAGTTTACCATAAGACAAGGCAGGAACGCTCAAGTCTTTGTAGAACTCATAACCCAAACCTACGCTAGGAGAGCTGAAGCGACCGTTAAAAGTAGAAGTTGCTTCAGAGGCCATGGCCAAGTTCAAGAACAACTTGTCGTTGGACACAAAGTCAAACACACCGTAAACGCGATCGCTCAACACCTGGCTAACGCTGTTGCTAGGTGTCATGTTCTCGCTGGTGAAGTTGTTGAAGTTGAAACGGTCTTGGTCGGTATTGATGAAGTTCTGGCCACTGCCACCCAAAGAGTAGAAATTGCGGTTTGAATACAAGTAACCTACTGTAGCGTTCAATTTGATACCGCCGAACTCGTGAGAGCTCTGATCCAAAGCATGGAACGTGTACTCAGACTCCTGAATCATGTTGTCGCCGAAAGAACCATTGGCTTGGCTTCCACCTGAACGGTATGGGAAGTAAGTCAAGCGGCGGTCTGTTGACATATCATAACCAACGCGAGTTATCAAGTTGTGGTTTTCACGCCACTTGTATTGAGCTTGTGGGTTAAAGATGATACGGGTAACATCGCTGGTGTTTACCTGGCGATTCAAGGTCCAACCTGGGTTGTTGTAAACGGGAGCAGCATCACCCAAATAACGACGGTATGCGCGGTGGGCCAATTGACCGGCACCAGCTGCGTTGTAGTAAGTACCGTAGTAGTCGGTATTGTCGAAGTCAGCGGGGGTACGCAAGTAACCCAAGTACAAACCGTTCAAGTTTGAACCCATCTGAACACGATTAGAGGTGATTTTCGCCAAAGTAGTGTTCATGCCAACGCTCAACTTGTCATCAACTTTGTAGTTGAAATTCAAACGAGCGGTGCTTCTGCGGTAATCAGAGTTACCGGCCAAAACACCGGTTTGATTCCAATCGGAAGCAGAGAAATACACATTGCTGCGGTCATTGGCAGAGTTGATAGAGATGTTGTTGTTGTAAGTAACACCGGTGCGGAATACCTGAGCGCGGTTGGCGTCGTTGTAAACCGTGTTGTCGCCTTTTGCCAAGATGGGATAGTACTTCTTGCCGGTTACACCGCCTTCGAAGTAGGCACCCTGGTCGTTAACATCGTCTGTTCCTGAGCGGTCAGCAATGACATCACCCCAGCTCAACGCGTTGTTGGCTCTCCAAGTGCCGTTGACACCTTGACCATAAATAGTTTGCTTTTCGTACTCGCGGTTCACCTGATCAAAGGCCATGCTGGTTGTGAAATCAACTGACATGCCTTTGCGGCCTTTTTTGGTGGTAATCAAGATTACACCGTTGGCTGCGCGGGTTCCCCACACGGCTGCAGCGGCAGCACCTTTCAATACCTGAATGTCAGCAATGTCAGCAGGGTTGATGTCGTTCAAACGAGATTGTTGAACTACACCGTCTGTACCGCCGCCAATGCTCGAGTTGCTAACGGGAACACCATCGACAACAATCAAGGGCTGGTTAGAACCAGAAATGGTGTTCTGGCCGCGAATTTGAATGTAAGCACCTGCTCCAGGGTCACCCGTGTTGCGGGTAATCTGAACGTTTGATGCCTTTCCAGACATGGCTTGAATCAAGCCACTTTCTCCCGAGGTTTGGATGGCGCGTCCCTTAATCTGGGAATTGCCATACGCAATGGAACGAGACGACTGGGTTAGACCCAATGCGTTGATCGTAACTTCCTCGATTTGACCCGTATCGCCTTCTGACGACTGGGCCTTCACTTCAGGGCTGTACCAGGCCGCAAGTGCCACGGTCAAGACCCCGAAAAGATGGGTGAGAGGTTTTTTCATAGTTATTTTATTGGTTAAACATATAAGTGGTATTCTGCAAGTTGCACCTTCTTAACCTGAAAAGCAACAACTAGTTACATTTTTGTTAATTCTTGACAAAAACTGATTAATTTATTATACGCCACTCAGGAAAAGCAGACAAAACCAGCGTTTTCAGCGTTTTCAGGTGCTCGAAAATCCAAGAATTGGCCAAGTTTTTCGAAGATTCATCGGAAAACTTTTGGGTTTGGTAGATTGAAAATGCCTCTAATTTCGGCTCCAATAGCGCTATTAATGGATCAAATTAGGCTTCAAACGCTTGTTTAAATCTCGAAGTCGAGGGAAGCCAGTTCTTTGCCAATTTGGCGAATGCCTTCCAGTATGCGCTGGGTTTGCTTGGCCGAAGGCTGCTTTTGTCCTTGAATGTATTGGGAGAGCAAACTGGGGTTCATGCCAATGCGTTCGGCCAATGATCGAGCATTGAGTACCTTATAATATTGGAAAAACTGCCCCAAATCCATGCGCAAGCGAAGGGGCAAGGGCTCACCGGTATTTACATAGAGCGGATTTACAGCCGGAAAGAGACGTTTTTAAGCGTTTTTCAAAAAGCGCATGTTCCCGCCGCCGGGGTGCAAGGTGGCTTCGCCTAGGAAGACTTTGCCGTCAAGCAAATAGCCATCGATTCGCAAGAACAAGACCTCAGCGTGGGCTTGGGCCAGTGTTTCAGCCGCTTGTACCAGATTTTCTATGCCTTTTGGCTGGGGCAGAGTCTCGGGCCAAGCCATAAAGTTCAAGGCCATTTTGAGGCGCTTCCAATCAGGGCTGTAATAAGCCGTGCGGTGGCTAGTTTGTCGCTGGAGATTCAGCTGAATGAGCTTGGCTTTACCTCGGTGTACGAACACCTTGAAATCAGTCAAATCTGATGGCCAATCGGGATGGGTTAGGCCCAAGAGTTCTTGTTCGGCAAAGGCCCGCGGCCGCAGGCCGCGGTAGGTCCACTCCCGAGAAACCCAGTAGTAGTCGCTACAAAGCCAGCGCTGCATCCAAGAGCGCTGAAGTTTAAATTGGTTCCAGCCACAGCCATGCGAGGCTTTGTAAACGGCTCCCTCTTGCGGCTGCAAGCCCTGGGCTGAATCGCTTTGTTGCAGCAGCGGTATTAAAAACTCAGGTCCGAGTATACGCTCGACTTCGGCACGAAACGATAGTTTATCGGCGAGTTGAGGCCCGGCCGCAGGCCGGGCCGCCAACATCAACTGCATAATGGCCAAATCGAAGCTCGGAGGGAGAACCTGGGTGTGGTCAAATTCCTCAAAAACCTGGTCAATGAGGGGGCGCGGAGCGGGACCGGTATATATGCCGGAGCCACTGGCCTGCCAGGCCAAAAACTCGCGCCGCAGGCGCGCCAACAAGAACGGTGTAACGCTTAAGCGATGCCAACCGGAGCCTAAGTGGTAAAAGAAGTAATTGAGCGACAGAAACCAGGTATCGGGCAGCCAAAACAGAAGGTAGCGGCAGGCTAGGTATCGCAGTCGCTCGCTTCTGAATTTGTTCATGGCCTTAAAAAATCGACTGGGCTCCTAGCCCCATCTTATATGAATTACTTGCCCTTGAACTCGGGCTTGCGCTTTTCGTTGAAGGCGGTTACACCTTCCTTATAATCTTCGCTTCGGCCGGCGATTTCCTGGCACCAGGCTTCGTATTGGAGCATGGTATCCAAGTCGCTGTGGGCCGCTTTGTTCAACATCTTTTTGATCATGCCAATACTCTTGGTGGGAGCCTGGGCGTAATAGGCGGCTACTTCGTCAACCATGGAGTCCAGGCCTTCTTCGCTGACCACGCGGTTGACCAATCCCCATTCCAAGGCTTGTTGGGCCGAGATTTTGGGAGCCATGGTGGCCATTTCAAAGGCGCGAGCCGGGCTGATCGCCTTGGGTAGGAAGTAGGAGGAACCGGAATCAGGGACCAAACCGACATTGACGAAGACTTCGATCAGGGAAGCTTTTTCGCTGGCGATCAAAAAGTCGCAGGCCAAGGCCAAAGAGGCACCAGCACCGGCGGCCACACCGTTGATGCGGGCGATGATGGGCTTGGGCATGTTGCGCATGGCCTTGATGATGGGGTTGTAGCGCTTGTACAAGCTGTCAGAAAGGCTGCGGTTTTTGGAGCCGGCAATGGCTTTCAAATCTTGGCCGCTGCAGAAGGCACGACCGGCTCCTGTGAGCACAACCACGCGTACCTCGGCATCTTTGGATGCTTCCTTCAATGCCGCTTGAAGTTCGTAGCTCTGCGCATCGTCAAAGGCGTTGAATACGTCGGGGCGGTTTAAGGTGATTCGAGCGACCGAACCGGTTTTTTCATACAAAATGCAGGTCAAAGATTCCATAACAGTTGAAAAGCAAAGGTAACGAAAAGGCCAATGGCCGTGCCGCCGAGCAATTCGCCGTGGCTGTGGGCCCCAAGGCGGTAGCGGGATAGGTAGACCAGAGTAAACAAAAGGGTCAAACTGCCCAAATAGAGTTGCATGGGGGGGCTAGTCACAAGGGCTTCAGCGCCGAAATGGTTCAGTTTGGGGAGAAAGAAGGCTAGAAGGCCGCCGCAGGCGGCCGTATGCATGCTGGCTTTGTAGCCGAACTGGTTCACCAAGGTGAGCAGCAGGATCACGCCAAAAATTACCCAAGGCCATTGGGCGGCTTCGCTCTGCCAGTGCCATTGAAAATATAGGGCTAGGGCCAAATCCAAAACCAAGGAAACGCGGTAAGCGAGATTCCGTTCGGGCGCCGTCTTCATCTCCAGCGAATCCACTCGGCCGGTGTGTATCATGAACCGGGCAAAGAGCAAGGGCAAAATGGCGTATCCCAACAGCGAAAGGGTGAGAGACAAATACCCGGGAGCAAAGTGCAGAATGCCCAACACAGCAATGAAGCCGGGGTAGCTGAGGTAGCTCACGAAACGGTAAAAAGTGCTCATGTTAGGCCGAAGCTACTATTTGCAAGGCGTATCTTGCGAAAGTTTGATGGGAAGGAAGAAAATTTTTGCCACCCTTGCAGCGCTCACAGGCCTGGCATACAGCCAAGCTCAAACCTTGCCCGATAGCATAGTTGAGCCTTGTGCCCAAAGCTGGATGTTGGACAAGTTGGAAAAGGAATATCCCGGTTTTTCCTTGGCCTATAACCAAGCCTATGAAGCTTCTGTTGATGCCTCTAAGTTTGAGCCTCAGGTACAATCTCGTGCTCGCCGCATCACCGATACCATGTATTACTTCGACACGGTATTCATCATGCCAGTGGTGGTGCACATTGTTTACAACACGAACAATGAAAACCTTCCCGACTCTTTGGCGGTCAACCAAATCGAGGTGTTGAACCAGGATTTTCGACGCCTGAATGCCGATACTAGCAAAACACGTCCCATTTTCAAGGCTAGAGCGGGCGATGCTCGCATTGAGTTTGTCTTGGCCAGTGTGGATCCACAGGGGAATCCGACCACGGGCATTACGCGCACCTATACGAACCGTACCACCTTCGGAGGCAATCAGTTGAACGATCAGATGAAGTTTTCGGCTCAAGGCGGCGAAGACGCTTGGGATCCGAAAAAATACCTGAATATTTGGGTCTGCGACTTGAGTCAGAATGGACAAGATGCCTTGCTGGGCTACGCTTATCCGCCGTATGGACACCCCTTTTGGACCTCGAACGTTTGGGTGGCCGACAACCGCCAAGGGGTGGTGATGCACTACAAGGTTTTTGGGCGCAACAACCGTCTCGCGTTGAACGGCAGTGCGACCTTGCGCCAATCGGCCATGGGCCGTGTCGCGGTGCACGAGGTGGGCCACTATTTTGGCCTTCGCCACATTTGGGCTGATGATCAATACTCGGCCAATAAATGTGCAGTTGATGATTACATTGACGACACCCCCTTGATGGGCGCACAATCGAGTTTCAATTGCCTTTGGAGTGCCAACGGATGCACAACCGCCAACGACGAGCCCGACATGGTCGAAAATTACATGGATTACAGCACACACGCCTGCCAAAACATGTTCACCAAGGGCCAGGTAGCCGCCATGCGCAATGTGGCTTCGACCTACCGCAAGGACTTGGCGATCGCCTACCGCATCGATACCACCATGCGCATTTTTGACACGGTGGTTTACGACGAGGTGCTGATCTACCGCCAAAGCGAAAACCAAAACATCACTGTTGAATTGACCGACGAACTCAAAGAGGGCTTGGTGACCCTTCAGGTGTATGACCTCTTGGGACAGGCGATGACCGATGAAACCTTGCTAACAGAGAACGTGACTCGTTTTTCCACTGTCGGATGGCGCCCAGCGGCATATATCAGCATTTTGCGACGGGCTGACAACGACAAAGTCTTGCGACGCGACAAGATTTTCGTAGACTAAGGTTTACTTTTGTTTCATGGATTCCTTGGAACAGCGCTTGCAATCGGTTCGTGGCAAAGTCATGAGGCTGGTTGAAACCAATCGTTTGATGGCCAAAGAACTGGAAGCATTGAAGGCCGAAAATGAGCAACTCAAGCAAACCGCTGAGCTGCAAAAAAACGCCTTGGCTGAACTCAAGGATCAGAATAAAATGATTAAACTTGCAAAAGAAATGTCAGGTGGCTCTGATGACCATAAGGCGTTGAAAATGAAGATCAACGACTTGGTAAGGGACATCGACAAGTGCATTGATTTGCTAAATGAATAAACCCTCGTGACGACCGAAAATAGCCTTCTCATCAGCGTGAACATTGACGACCGCATCTTGCGGTTGCGTGTGGCGCCCAAAGATGAGCAGGCCGTTCGAATGTCGGCACAACTGCTCAACCGCCGAATAGATGCGTTTCGCAGCTTTCAAGCGACTGAGCCTATAGATCGATTGTCCTGGGCCGCCTTAGACTTGGCGGGTGATGTGCTGAAACAGCAACGGGACAACGAAAAAACCGCCCCCGCTGTGGAGGAGGAGCTCAAAGCCCTCGAGCAGCTGTTGGCCGGAATCTAAGGGAATTCATACGGTAGATTGTTGTCCTTGCTGCCTGCAAAAAGAACACCTATATGGGAGAAATCGTACTATTTGTCTTGGCAGGCCTAATCGGTGGATTGGGGTCAGGATACGTGATTTTTGTTGCTGCACGAAAGAAGCAACTGGAGGCTGAGCAAGCCCGGGTCTTGGAAGAGGCTCGTTTGCAAGGCGAAAACATCAAAAAAGACCGGGTTTTAGAAGCGAAGGAAAAGTACATGCAATTGCGCTCTGACTATGATCGCGAGATCAACAAGCGCAATCAGGAAATGAACAATGCTGAAAACCGCTTGAAACAAAAAGAGC